>NZ_QSJB01000011.1:46040-102345 GCF_003469285.1 Collinsella sp. AM31-2AC | reverse complement strand
CTTGCAGCGACGGACCTCGGGACGCTCTTACACCACGTCTGCGCGCGCCACCTCGGATTGGATATAATCAACCCTCTAAACATGGCGATTCGGGACTTTATGACGCTCGGAATTGGCGGAAGATGGCAAATTCAGCCAGATTTCGCTGTTACTAAACTGGTAACAGTACTCATATTTGCCATTTTTTGCCCAGAGGGTATCGCAAGGGGGTTGGATAAAGCATCGATCGCCTGCAATGGCTCAATTGGGTAGTTGGGCGGCAATTGGGTTGCGGCGTAATGGGGAGCTATTCGCGGTCTTTCGACTAAAACGGCCCCTTTACCGCCGCCATTCCTAAAGAGATGCCGGCGCGTCTTGAGTTGGGGCGCGCCGGCGTGATGGCTTTACTGTGACTGGGTGCACCTCGGTTGTTCGACTGTCCCGGCATGTCCTACCTAGCCAGGCAGACCTTTCTTAGCGTTTAACGTTTGCCCAGATAAAACCTGCCAAAATAAACCTGTCCCTAATTGGCAGGTTGGTAGCGGGGGCAGTAGCTGATGGCGATGGCATCGACGCCTACGTGGGTGGCGATGGTGCAGCCGATGGGGCCAGTGCCGGCGTCTACGTAGTCCTGGCCTGCGAGTGCCTGGTTGACGAGCTCTTGCTCCTCGGCGGCGCCGGTCGTGAGCACGCGCACGCTTGAGCCCGGGTGCTCGTCCAAAAACGCGAGGCAATCTGCCATGGTGTTGGCGACGATGCGCTTGGCGCCGCGGCCCTTTTTGATTGCCTTGATCTCGCCCGATTTCCACTCCGGCGAAACGGCCAGGCGAATGTTGAGCATCTGCGTCAGCTGGCCGGCGAGCTTGGGGGCGCGGCCGTTTTTGACCAGGTTCTCGAGCGTGCGGGGAATCAGCAGCAGGTGGGCTTCGGGCAGCGTCGCGCGGATCTGCGCCTCGGTCTCGTCCAAGCTGCGGCCGTCCTCGCGCATGGCAAGCGCGTACTCCACCAGCAGGCCCTCGGCGCCCGAGCCGGTGCGCGAATCGATGCAGCGCACGTCGAGCTCGTGGGTCTCGGCGACCAGGCATGCGTTGGAATAGCAGGCGGACCACTCGCTGCACAGCGAGATAAAGATCGCGCTGTCGTGGCCATCGGCGCGTACGCGGTCAAACAGCGCCTTGAACTCGCCGGCGCTCGGCTGCGAGGTGTGCGGCAGCTGCTCGGAGCCGGCCATGCGGGCGACGTATTCCTCGGCGGTAATCTGCACCTGGTCGAGCAGGTCCTCGCCCTCGATAATCACATGCAGCGGAATCACGTAAATGCCGAGCTCTTGGGCACGGGCGGGGGAGATGTCCGACGTGGAGTCGGTTATGATGGCAAAAGACATAATTGCACCTTTCGTTGGGGCGCGGCAGCGCCGCCTTCTGAAAGCAAAGTGCGACAAGTATAGTGGAGTTGCTCTACATTGCTAGGTTCAATCGTTGAATAGTCAACAGTTTGAAGCGGTGGTGTGGAAATCATCAACTGGGGAAGAAGGGTGCCGATGGCGGCATTGCAACTTTGCGAGCGGCCGGTTGTGCTGTTCGATTTTGACGGCACGGTGGCCGATACGGGTCGGGCAGTGATGACCTCGACGCGCAAGACGCTGGCTGCGCGCGGGTTTTCGGAGACGCAGATGGGTGATCTGCGCCGCATGATCGGGCCGCCCCTGTGGAAGAGCTTTCACGACTTTTATGGCTTCTCCCGCGAGGAGTCGCTTGTGGTGGCCGACGAGTACCGTGCCTTTTTTGATGAGCTGGGACCGGAAGAGTATCCCGTGTTCGACGGAATCCCCGAGCTGCTCGATGGCCTTGTCGCGCAGGGGCATCGCTTGGCCGTGGCAACGTCACGCATGGAGGCAAAGTGCATTGACATGGTGGGCGAGCTGGGGCTTTCTCAGTTTGAGGCGGTGGTTGGCATGAATCCGCCGCAGGGGCGCGAGACCAAGGCCGATTCGGTCCGCGATGCCCTGGCAGAGCTCGGTGCGACGGCGGGCGATGCCGTGATGATCGGCGATCGCTTTAACGATGTGGAGGGCGCGCACGCGATGGGCGTGCCGTGCATTGGTATCTATTCGGGCGCGGCGGCGCCGGGCGAGCACGAGGCGGCGGGTGCCGATGCAGTGGTGCACTCGGTGGCCGAGCTTGCTAAACTTTTCGCTATATAAGTATGTGACGTGAGGGACGGGCGTACCCGTCGCTCATTGGTAAGGAGGCCGTCCATGAATCAGGTGGAGCAGAGCGTCGCTGAGTATGTCGACGAGGTCTGGGAAGATGTCGTCGCCGATATCGAGCAGCTGGTGAGTTATCCGTCCGTGGCAGTTTCTGCCGATGCGGAGCCCGGCGCGCCGTTTGGCCACCCGGTCCGTGACGCGCTCGATTGCGCGCTCGGCATTGCGCAAAAGCTCGGCTACCAGACGAGCGACGACGAGGGCTATGTGGGCATTGCCGATATCCCGGGCCGCGGCGACAAGCAGCTCGCGACCATTTGCCATGTGGACGTGGTTCCCGCCGGTCCCGGTTGGAACACCGATCCGTTTGCGATGGAGCGCCGCGAGGGCTGGCTGCTCGGTCGCGGCGTGATCGACGACAAGGGTCCGGCGGTGCTGTCGCTCTACGCCGGCGCCTATCTGCTCAAGCACGGCATCACCCCGCGCTACACCTTCCGCGCGCTGCTGGGCTGCGATGAGGAAGTGGGCATGTCCGACGTTCACCATTATCTGGAGAACCACGCGAACCCCGACTTTCTGTTTACGCCCGATGCCGAGTTCCCGGTCTGTAATGCCGAGAAGGGTCAGTTTGGGGCGACGTTTGTGAGCTCCAAGATCGACGGCGGGCGCATTGTGTCCTGGAGCGGTGCCGAGGCGAGCAACGCTATTCCGTCGCAGTCTATCTGCGAGCTTGCGATTGCCGTCGATGAGCTGCCGGCGCCCGTTGAGAACGCCGATCGCCTGGAGGTCACGGCACTCGATAACGGGCATGCGCAGATTTTCGCCCACGGCATTGGCGGTCATGCTTCGATGCCCGAGGGGACAATCAACGCCGTCGGCCTGATCGTGACGTACCTGCGCGAGGCCGAGGACGCGTTTGGTGCGCGCGACGAGCGCCTGCTGACGCCTGCCGAGCACGAGTTCGTCAAGTTCCTGGCCTTTGTGCATGCGGACGCCTATGGTCGCGGCCTGGGTATCGATGCGACGAGTCCGGCGTTTGGCCCGCTTACCTGCAACGCTGGCGTCATCCGCGTGGCGGATGGCCATATTGAGCAGGTCATCGACGTGCGCTTCCCCGACAGCACGAGTGCCGATACCATCCGCGAGCAGCTCGATCCGCTCGTGGGCCGTTTTGGCGTGACGTGCCGTGTGGGTCGTGCGAAGGTGCCGTTCTCGGTCTCTGCCGACGATCCGGCCGTGAAGGCGCTTATTGATACCTATAACGAGTTTACGGGCAAGCATGCTGAGCCCTTTGCCATGGGCGGCGGCACGTACGCGCGCAACTTTGCCCGCGCCGTCTCGTTTGGCCCCGAGGAGACCGGTCTGGAGCTGCCCGAGTGGGGCGGCCAGATGCACGGTCCCAACGAGTGCGCCAACGAGGAACAGCTCAAGCAGGCGCTCAAGATTTATATCGTGGCGATCTTACGTTTGAACGAGCTTGAGCTTTAAGGCTGCGGCGTTTTAACAACTTAGCACCCCTTTCGTCCGGGCTTTTTAAGTTGCGGTGGAATAGTTCCTAGAATGGGCCATTTGATGGCCAAGCAGGAACTATTTCACCGCAACTTTGTTTTTATTGGTGTAAAAGGCGGGTCATGCTTGGTGGCGGGTTTGTTATTCGTTTGTAAAGCCGAGCCGCGCTTGCGGTAAGGGTCTATCAGATGCCCGTAATAAAGCGCAGCTGACGCGGGCGCTGCCCGATCGAGACCGTATCTTTCCAAACAGCAAAGCGGGCAGGGTGCCCGCGAGTCGCTTGTATGAAAGGAAGATCATGCTCGATCAGGCTTATTCTCGTCGTCAGTTCCTCGGCCTCGCTGGTGGTCTTGCCAGCATCGTCGGTCTCGGTCTCGTTGGTTGCGGCGGCTCCAACGCCGCCAACACCGCTGCTGAGGGTAGCGCCGCTGCTGCCGAGTCCGTCTCCGGCGAGGTGACCTACGACGGCGCCTCCTCGTTCCAGGCTCTCGTCGAGGCTGCTGCCGAGAAGTTTATGGATGCCAATCCCGACGTCTCCGTCTCCGGTTCGGGCAACGGTTCGGGCAAGGGCCTGACCGCTGTTGCCGCCGGCACCGTTACTATCGGTAACTCCGACGTCTTCGCCGAGACCAAGCTCGAGGCCGACCAGGTCAAGAATCTCGCCGATCACGAGGTTGCCGTCGTGGGCATGGGCCCCGTCGTCTCCAAGAACGTGACGGTCGACGACCTGTCCCTCGAGCAGCTCAAGGGCATCTTCTCCGGTCAGATCACCAACTGGAAGGAGGTCGGCGGCGACGACGCCAAGATCGTCGTCCTCAACCGCAAGGCCGGCTCCGGTACCCGCGCCACCTTCGAGGCTGCCGTCTTTGGCGACGAGGCCGTCGACTTTAAGGGCGACGCCGAGCTTGACAAGTCCGGCGACGTCCAGACTCAGATGGGCAGCACCGACAATGCCATCTCCTACCTCGACTTCTCGCACTTCGACGACTCCAAGTTCAACGCCATCAAGGTCGAGGGCGTGGAGCCCAAGAGCGCAAACGTCACCGACGACTCCTTCAAGATCTGGGCTACCGAGCACATGTACTGCGCGAAGGACGCCGACGAGGCCACCAAGGCCTTCCTGGAGTTCATGCTTTCCGACGACGTCCAGGGCAAGCTCGTCGAGGAGCAGGGCTTTATCCCCGTCTCTGCCATGAAGGTCGTCAAGGACGCCAGCGGCAAGGTATCCGCTAAATAAGTAATCGCCCCGGAAAGGTTTGCAATGGCAAAACAGCTGCCAAAGCGCGACCTTGAGAACGTGGGCCTGGGCGTCACGGGCGCGTGCGTAGCGCTCGTGACGCTTGTCGTTGCCGCGCTCATCTTTATGGTCGCCCAAAAGGGCCTCTCGGCATTTGTTAAGGACGGCGTTTCGGTCGTCGAGTTCTTCACCGGCACCAAGTGGGACCTGGCCAACACGGCCGAAAACGGCCTGCCCTATACCGGCGCCCTGCCTCTGATCATCACCTCGTTTGCGGTCATGGTGCTCTCCACACTCATCGCGCTGCCCATCGCCATCGGCTCTGCCATCTTTGCGGTCGAGATTAGCCCTAAGTTTGGCTCCAAGGTCTTTCAGCCGCTTATTGAGCTTTTGACCGGCATTCCCTCGGTCGTCTTTGGCCTGATCGGCTTTCACGTGGTCGTCGGCCTTATGAAGAACGTTTTCCACGTGAGCACGGGCCTGGGTATCCTGCCCGGCGCCATCGTGCTGGCCGTCATGATTCTGCCGACGATGACTACGCTTTCGGTCGATGGCCTGCGCGCCGTGCCCGACAGCTACCGCCAGGGTTCGCTCGCGCTGGGCTACACCCGCTGGCAGACCATCTGGCACGTGGTGCTCAAGAGCGCTATGCCCTCGCTCATGACCGCGGTCATCCTGGGCATGACCCGCGCCTTTGGCGAAACGCTCGCCGTGCGCATGGTTATCGGCGGCATCGAGGCCATGCCGACGTCGCTGCTGTCGCCTGCGTCCACCATCACCACCACGCTTGCCACGTCCATGGCGGTCTATGCCGAGGGTTCGGCCCAGGACGACGTCTTGTGGGCGCTCGGCCTGCTGCTGATGGGCATGAGTCTCATCTTTATCCTGATCATCCATCTCATTGGCCGCAAGGGGGCGAAGGCTCGTGGCTAGCACGCGCATCCTTATCGACGAGGCGAGACTCGGGCGTGTCCAAAAGCAGGACCGCATCGCCACGGGCGTGCTGACGGCAATCGTCGCCATCGTCATGCTCATCGTCGTCTCCATGGTGGCCTATATTCTGTTCGAGGGCATCTCGACGCTGTTCCAGCCGGGATTTCTCACGCAGCCCGCACGCGCCAACGGAACGCAGGGCGGCGTGCTCTACCAGCTGTTCGACTCGTTCTACCTACTGCTGATCACCTTAGGTATCTCGGTGCCCATCAGCCTGGGCGGCGCGGTCTTCCTGGTCGAGTACGCGCCGGACGGCCCCATCCGCGACATCGCCTCCACCGCCATCGAGACGCTGTCCTCGCTGCCCTCCATTGTCGTAGGCATGTTCGGCTTTCTGGTGTTCTCGGTGCAGCTGGGCTGGAAGTACTCCATCATCTCCGGCGCCGTCGCGCTCACCATGTTCAACATCCCCATCCTGGTGCGCGTGATTCAGCAGGCGCTCGAGGACGTGCCGCATGCCCAGCGCGATGCGTGCCTGGCCATGGGCCTCACTCGCTGGGAGGCCACACTGCACATCCTGATTCCCGAGGCCATGCCCGCCATCGTGACCGGCATCGTGCTTTCGGCCGGCCGCGTGTTTGGCGAGGCCGCGGCGCTGCTCTTTACCTCGGGCATGAGCTCGCCGGTTCGCCTGAACTTCTTGAGCTTTAACCTGTCGAGCCCCACCTGCGCCTGGAACGTGTTCCGTCCCGGCGAGTCGCTGGCCGTGCACATCTACAAGATCTATGGCGAGGGCAGCCCCGAGGCCCAGCAGATCGTCTGGGGCACCGCGGCACTGCTGATGATTTGCGTGCTGCTGTTTAACGTAGTCGCCCGTATCGTAGGCAAGCAACTGGCAAGGAGGATGACGGCCGAATGAGCGAGATGAATGCGACGCCCGCAACCGAGGCGGCATCGTCCGACACCCAGGACTTTTTGTCGAGCGTGGGGGAGAGCGAGAAACGTGTTCGCGTGAGCGGCAAGGCCGTGAGCGACGAGGTCGTGGTCTCCACCAAGGACGTCAATGTGTACTATGGCGACCACCATGCGCTGCACAATACGTCGCTCGACTTCCACAAGGGTGAGATCACGGCGCTCATCGGGCCTTCGGGCTGTGGCAAGTCGACCTTTTTGCGTAGCCTCAACCTAATGAATCGCGAGATTCGCGGTTGCCGCGTGGAGGGTGAGATCAACTACCGCGGGCGCAACGTGAACACCAAGACCGAGAACACCTACGAGCTGCGTCGGTCTATTGGCATGGTGTTCCAGCAGCCCAATCCGTTCCGCAAGTCCATTCGCGACAACATCACGTTTGCGCCCAAGCGCCACGGCATCACCGACCGTGACGAGCTCGGCCGCATGGTCGAGGAGAGTCTGCGCGGCGCGGCGCTGTGGGACGAGGTCAAGGACAAGCTCGACAAGAGCGCCTACGCGCTTTCGGGCGGCCAGCAACAGCGTCTGTGCATTGCGCGCACGCTCGCGCTCAACCCCGATGTGATCCTGTTTGACGAGCCCTGCTCGGCGCTCGACCCCATCTCGACGCTGGCGATCGAGGACCTGATGTCGTCGATCGTGGCCGACCGCGCCATCGTCATCGTGACGCACAACATGGAGCAGGCGTCGCGTGTGTCCAACCGCACGGCGTTCTTCTACATGGGCGATATGGTCGAGTACGACGAGACCGACGAGATTTTCCAGCGGCCCAAGGATAAGCGGCTGAATGATTACCTCACCGGCATGTTCTCCTAGTCCGGAACATGCTTGAGGCCCGCGGCGGCCACGGTCGCCACGGGACTGATTGGAGAGGCGGGTCATCTCTTGCGGGAGATGGTCCGCCTTTTTGTGTCGTGTGCGCCCCGCCTTTTCGCTGCTATCATGGACAACGTTGAATTTCTACGAAGGAGCAGGGCATATGGCGATTCTTTTGGGATGCGATTCCATCAGCCTAGAGTTTCCCACCAAGCATATTTTCGATAGCGTGACGCTCGGCGTGGGCGAGGGCGACCGCATTGGCATTGTCGGTAAAAACGGCGACGGCAAGTCGACGCTGCTGAGCGTGCTCGCCGGCACGCTGGAGCCCGATGACGGACGCGTGACGCATCGCCGCGGCACGACGATCGGATTGCTCGGCCAAAAGGACCAGCTTGTCGACACCGATACTGTGCATCATGCCGTCGTGGGCGACGCGCCCGAGTATGAGTGGGCGTCGAGCCCGCGTACACGTCAGATCCTGGCCGGCCTTATTAGCGACGTGCCCTGGGAGGGCACGGTGGGCGAGCTTTCGGGCGGCCAGCGCCGTCGCGTGGACCTCGCGCGCCTGCTGATCGGCGACTACGACGTGCTCATGCTCGATGAGCCCACCAACCACCTGGACATGCGCACCATCAACTGGCTCGCGCGTCACTTAAAGGCCCGCTGGCAGCGCGGTCAGGGCGCGATGCTCGTGGTCACGCACGACCGCTGGTTCTTGGACGAGGTCTGCACCAGCATGTGGGAGGTCCACGACGGCCAGGTCGATCCCTTTGAGGGCGGCTACTCGGCATACATCCTGCAGCGCGTGGAGCGCGACCGCATGGCCGCTGTCACCGAGGAGCGCCGCCGCAACATGGCGCGCAAGGAGCTCGCGTGGCTGAGCCGCGGCGCCCAGGCCCGTTCCACCAAGCCCAAGTTTCGCGTTGAGGCTGCTCGCGAGCTGATCGCCGACGTGCCGCCCGTGCGTGACGAGCTGGAGCTCAAGCGCCTGGCCGTGAGCCGCCTGGGCAAGCAGGTTATCGATGTGGTCGACGTGGACGCCGGCTATGCGGATACCGATGGCGCGCCCAAGCAGGTGCTCAACGACGTGACCTGGCTCATTGGTGCGGGCGACCGCTATGGTCTTTTGGGCGAGAACGGCGCCGGCAAGTCGACTTTGCTCGACGTGATCCAGGGCAAGATCGCGCCCCTGCGCGGCCGCGTGAAGATCGGCCAGACGGTGCGCTTTGGCGTGCTGTCGCAGCAGCTCGAGGAGCTCGAACCCTACATGGGCGACACGATCCGCGAGGTGCTCAGCCACTATAAGAAGTACTACGTCATTGACGGCAAGGAGACTTCACCTGAGAAGCTCTGCGAGCGTCTGGGCTTTACGACGCAGCAGCTCTGGAGCCGCATCGGCGATCTTTCGGGCGGCCAGCGCCGTCGCCTGTCGCTGCTGCTGACGATCCTGGACGAGCCCAACGTGCTCATCCTGGACGAGCCCGGCAACGACCTGGATACCGACATGCTGGCGATTGTCGAGGACTTGCTGGACGGCTGGCCCGGCACGCTGATTCTGGTGACGCACGACCGCTTTTTGATGGAGCGCGTGACCGACCAGCAGTGGGCGCTGCTCGACGGCCACCTGACGCATATGCCCGGCGGCGTCGACCAGTACCTGCGCCTGTGCAACGCCACCGCCGAGGGCGAGCCCGTGGGTGCACCGAGCGCCAAGACCGGTACGTTCGACACCGGTGCCGCGGCGGCTGCGGCCGAAAAGCCCAAGTCGAGCGGTCAGCCCAACGGCCTTTCCAATGCCGAGCGCCAAAAGCTCCGTCGTGAGGTGAGCTCGCTCGAGCGCAAGATGGAAACGCAGCGCGCTCGCGTGGAGGAGGCCGAGGCCGCCATGGCCCAGGTCGATCCCACCAACTACACGGCGCTGGGCGAGCAGCAGGCAAAGATCGACGAGGCCCACGCCGCCATGGACGAGCTGGAGATGGCGTGGCTCGAGGCGAGTGAAAAGCTCGAGGGCGAGGAGTAGGCGAGGATGATCAAGGCCGCGTTTTTTGATATCGACGGCACGCTGCTGAGCTTTGAGACGCACCGGATTCCGGCGTCGGCGCAGCAGGTGCTCGACAGCTTTCACGAGCAGGGGATTGCGTGCGTCATTGCCACGGGTCGCCCGACCTACCAGATGCCCGATTGGCTGTTCGATCTTGGTTGGGATGCGTACATTACGCTTTCGGGCCAGCACTGTTTTGATGCCGAGGGCGTTTACCGTAGCTGCCCGATCGATCCGGACGACGTTGCGGTGATTGTGGACCAGGTGGCCGAGGGGCGCTACGACTCGCTGTGCATGCAGGGCGAGAACTCGTTTGTGAACCGCCTGTCCGAGCGCGTGGTGACGGCCGGCAGCAACGCGGGAATTGTCTACCACGAGGAGCCGTTTGAGCATGCCTTCGATGCGCCGGTCTACCAGTTCTGCGCCTTTGTGGACCCTGCCGACGAACATATCGTGACCGACGCGGTGTCGCATTCTCTCACTACGCGCTGGTGTGATTTGTTCTGCGACATTATCCCTGCCAACGGCGGTAAGGACCTGGGTGTCGCGGCGACGCTGGAACGCCTGGGTGTCGACGCGAGCGAGGCGATTGCCTTTGGCGACGGCGAGAACGACCTGTCGATGTTCTCGGCCGTGGGCACAAGTGTGGCCATGGGCAACGCGCAGGAGACCGTGAAAGCTGCAGCGACCTATGTGACGACCGCCGTGGATGACGACGGCATCTACAACGCCGCCAAGCACTTTGGCCTGCTATAGCTACGGATTCGGCACTTGGGGACGTTCCTTTTGCGCCGGCAGTCGGGGGCACTCCTTGCGGGGCGTGTCCCCGCTTTGTTTTCGTCCCGTGCGTTTTGTGAAACACGGTTAACTTTTTAGACAACGTAGTAAGACATAGGCAACTTTTGCGGTAAAGTAAATCAAGCAAAAGTATCCAAAGGCTAACTAGAAGCCATCGCGAAAGGCGGCCCATGGCCCTGCGTGAATCCGGAGAAGACTATCTCGAATCGATCTACGTTCTGTCGGAACGTCAGGGCACCGTGCGCTCGATCGACGTTGCGGAGTACCTCGGCGTAACCAAGGCGAGCGTTTCCAAGGCCATGGCGACGCTGGAAAGCAACGGCTATGTCGAAATGGGCAAACGCGACGTGCATCTGACGGAACGCGGTCTTGAGGTTGCCCGTCAAATGTGGGAGCGCCACTGCTTTTTTGTAGGTCTGCTAGAGGACGCAGGCGTAACGCCCGAGGTTGCCTCGCAAGAGGGCTGTCACATGGAGCACTGCCTGAGCGAGGAGAGTTTCGAGAAGCTAAGGTCGATGCTGAGGCGGGAAGATGTAGCGGGTCCAAAAACAGAAGCCTAACTGACCCACAGTAGCGCGGAGTTCACGCAAAGCGCGAACCAGCGACCGGGACCAGCGGCCCTTTCGGCCAAGTCCATTTCAGCAAAGGAACCCCGCCAGCAAGCGATGCCCAAGAACCGCCAGCTGTGTCAATGCAGGCCGGGGCCGGGCTTGGTTTTGAAAACACTCCGCAGCGCGAGGCCCGCCTTTCCGTTGCTCCGCAGGAGCAGGAAAGACGGGCCTCATGCGCGAGGACGTTTTCAAAACCAAGCCCGGCCCCGGCCGGAGGGACCACGAGCGCTACAGGTTCTTGACACCCATCGCGCGCATGGCGTTCAGGATGGCGATGATCGCCACGCCTACGTCGCCAAAGACGGCAAGCCACATATTGGCGATACCCAGCGCTGCCAGCACAAGGATCAGCAGCTTAATGCCCAGCGCAAAGATTATGTTCTGCCAAACAATCGACATGGTCTTGCGCGCCACGCGGATCGCGCGGGAAATGTTGGACGGCTTGTCGTCCATCAGCACCACGTCGGCGGCCTCGATCGCGGCGTCGGAGCCCATGGCGCCCATGGCAATGCCCACATCGGCGCGCGTAAGCACAGGCGCGTCGTTGATACCGTCGCCGACAAAGGCGAGCTTGCCCTTGCCACTTTCGGCCGCGAGTAGCGCCTCAACGCGCTCGACCTTGTCGCCCGGCAGGAGCTGCGCGTGGAACTCGTCGAGACCGAGTTGCTTGGCCACAGACGCTGCAACCTCCTCGCGGTCGCCCGTGAGCATGACGGTGCGGTTGATACCGGCGGCATGCAGGTCGCGAATCGTTTGCTCCGCATCGGCCTTAACGGTGTCTGCAATCACGATGTGGCCGGCGTACACGCCGTCAACGAGCACGTGGAGGATCGTGCCGACAACCTCACAGTCCGGTGCTTCAACGCCGGCCGCGGCGAGCATCTTGGCGTTGCCAACGACGACGTGCTTGCCGTCGATGGTTGCCGTCACGCCGTGGCCCGCGTCGTTGGCGGAGTCGCTCACGCGCTTGGGGTCGACCTCGCCCTGGTAGGCGTTGCGCACGGACTGCGCGATGGGGTGATCGGAGAACGATTCAGCAAGGGCTGCGACTTCAAGCAACGATTGTTCGGTATGGCCAGCCTCGGGGTGCACCGCGACGACTGAGAACGTGCCGTTGGTGAGGGTGCCCGTTTTGTCGAAGACGACGGTGTCCACGTCGGCGAGCGTCTCGAGGTAGTTGGAGCCCTTGATGAGAACGCCCAGCTTGGACGCGCCGCCGATGCCGCCAAAGAAACTCAACGGTACGCTGATCACGAGGGCGCATGGGCAGCTGACGACCAGGAAGGTCAGGCCGCGCAGGATCCAATCGGACCAAGCGCCAGTCACCAGGCCGCCGCCAAGCGCGAGCACCGCGGCAGCGCCAGTGACGGCGGGCGTGTAGACGCGGGCAAAGCGCGTGATGAAGTTCTCGGTGCGCGCCTTCTTTTCGCTGGCATTCTCCACGAGCTCCAGAACACGCGCGACGGTTGACTCGCCAAAGGGCTTGGTGGTGCGCACGTGGATGAGGCCCGTCATGTTGATGCAACCGCTGATGATATCGTCGCCGGTCTTGGCCGGGCGGGGGACCGACTCGCCCGTGAGTGCGGCGGTGTCGAGCTGGGTTTCGCCCTCGACGATGACGCCGTCGATAGGCACGCGCTCGCCGGGCTTGACCACGATCACGGTGCCGACGGCGATGTCATCGGGAAAGACCTGTTCGAGTGTGCCGTCGGCTTGCTCGACGTTAGCGTAGTCGGGCGCGATGTTCATCATGGCACTGATCGACTTGCGGCTCTTGCCCACGGCGTATGCCTGGAACAACTCGCCGACCTGGTAGAACAGCATGACAGCGGCGCCTTCGGCCATGTGCGGGTCGGTGTCGGGGAAGAGCACCATGGCAAACGCGCCGATGGTCGCGACGGCCATGAGGAAGCTCTCGTCGAAGGCCTTGCCGCGGCGGATGTTATTGAATGCCTTTTGCAGTACGTCGTAGCCGGCAATCAAAAACGGCACGAGGAACAGCACAAAGCTGGCGTAGATGTTGCCGGGCTCCCCAAATGCGATAGTGAGGGCGCCGAGCTCGTCGAGGGCATAAACAACGGCAAAAATGCCCAGTGCTACCAGGATGCGGTTGCGCTTATGCTCAAGGGACTCTTTCTTCTTGCGCTTCTTCTTTTTCTTTTTGGGATCGGCGGCTGTCATGATTCAAACCTCTCATTTGAGTTTATGAACACTCGCTCATATAATTTCGCGAGCAAAGGCCGCGGCAAGCGCGGCCTCGCAGGTCAACGTATGCGCGGGTTAGAGAATGATCTCGCAGTCCGGCTCGGCGTCGGCGGTGAACTCAACGACGCGGTCCAGGACCTCGTCGAACTTGGCGTCGTCGGCCTCGAGCGTCAGCTTCTGGGTCATAAAGTTGACCGAAACGGACTTGACGCCCTCGAGCTTGGCAAGTTCGTCCTGAAGCTCGCGCGCGCAGTTGGCGCAATCGATCTCGTCGAGCTTGAACTGCTTTTTCATGGTGGGTTCCTTTCCCTGTGTTAGCGGTCTGGGTGCCGGCCGCGCTGATACCGTGGTTGATTGCTATTCGCAGATATGGCTCATGCCCTGGTTAAGCATGGTGTAGACGTGATCGTCGGCGAGCGAGTAGAGAATGTTGCGGCCGTCGCGGCGGAACTTGACCAGGTGCGACTGCTTAAGCGTGCGCAGCTGGTGCGATACTGCCGACTGCGAGGTTGCGGTCGCTTCGGCGATGTCAGCCACGCAGAGCTCGCGGCCCATGAGGGCATAGAGGATCTTGATGCGTGTGGTGTCGCTGAAGACCTTGAACAGGTCGGCCAGGTCGTACAACAGCTCCTCGTCGGGAAGGTCCTCGGGCGAGCAGGTGGTGGGGACGATCGGCTCGGTGGCCTCGATGCCAGTCTTTGTTTCATCAGCGTGGCTGCTCATTGTAACATCCTTTCATATGAACATGCGCTCATATAACTTACTTCCGATTATATGAGCGCATGTTCATATGTCAATACAATTTACGTTAATTTCGATGACTGCTTGCCGCCTCTGCGATTTTCTGCGGGTTGGGAGACATCGACGCAATGCTCGCCAACATATTTCGAGATGTTCGGCCAGCATGCTAAGAAAGCCACCTTGAGAAGCATTAGAACTGTTCATATTTGTACTTTATCGTGTTAAATACCGCGAGAATCAGTTCTTCCTCTACGGGAGCTCCTGCAGAATCAGTTTTATCTAAAGTTATATTGAGCATTGCTGCAGCCAATCTGGCACATCGGTGGCCGAATAAGTCGAAAAATGTAGGTGGACATCCGCAGAGATCGCCTTTAGAAGAGCGAATTCTCAATTAGATCAATAATCGTGTCGTCTTCCGTGCGGTTTTCATCGATTTTTGCGAACATGTCGCATTCCCAAGGCCCATTGATTTCCTCAGCAAGGGCCCCGACGTGTTGCATGTCGTCGGGTTCTGGCACATCGTTGATGCTCGGGTCATCAGCTTGCGGATATTGGCTTGCAATTTCGCGCTTGGCGGCCTCTTCTTCTTTGAGTGTCTCCAGGACGCGGCGACCGTATTCGAAGTAGCGCCGCAAGACAAATTGACGAAGAGTTTCTTGCAGGATGGCGAAGTTATCCGGGAGTCGACCGGGCCATATCTTCTCGCGAATGCGAATCGCTTCCATGACCCGCCTAAAAGCGGACTGCTTGAAAAACGAATGACGACTAACTGTGATAACGGCATATCCCATGTTTCGCAGCGTGTTTCGGCGTTCCTCGTCAATTGATTGCTGTTCGGGCTCATCGTGGTAAAAGCCGTTGTATTCGATATCGGTCATCGAATTTTCGAGCAGCGCGTCGAGGTAGAAAACCGTCCGTCGCGTTAGGGCGGCGTATCTTTTGGGGACTGGGATCGGATAGTCTGTTTTGATAGCGCGTATGGCTAAGCCACCCATTGACTTGGGCATTGTCAGCATCATGACAAACGCCGTTTCGAGTGGGGAGCGACAGCCTTCGCGTACATAAGAAAGTGCCTTAAGTGCTTTATTAGATCCACGATACCCCGATGCCTCTGAAAAGAAGGCTCTGAGCTCTTCAACGCTGGTTAGGGCTGGGCGCTCGCGATATTGAGTTTCGTCGGACGTTCCAAGCGCGTAGGAGCCGCAGATTTCAAAGTAATACTCAACGAGCTCCGAAAGGTTGAGGTCGGCTGTTGCTTCTAACGCGCACAGCTTGATGTCGACGATGTAGACGTTCGGCTCGAGTTCTAGGTAGCTTTCTGCATCAAACGTATAGCGCGTGCAGTGGCAGATGCAGCCCTTGCGGTGCCTTTTGGCATTATTGGAAAACGTCAGCACATGGATGCTTTCAGAATCGACATTCTTTCTGTTGAGCCATGCTCGCGCCGCTTCCAGGTTGGACGTGGTCGGCGCAGACACCTTGATCTTTTCCATAGATATGGGATCGGTCGCGTGGCTTGCGAGCGAGTTGACTGTTTGGTATACAGCGCGTGCCGTGGTATGTGACAGAACGATTCCCATACGCGCATGATGGCATAGCGGACGCCATATACGCTCGAAACTTCGGGCAACGGTATTGGGGCGCGGCTTATCTTCTGCGAACGGTGGGTTTTTGAGCTGTCGTATTGAGGGGGGGCAGCTTCGGCTGGGGAGGTTTCTGTCGGCTGCCCCATTTTGGTGAACTTTAGTTGCGGATTCGTAGCTTCTAAGCGTTTTTGCCGACCGCTCAGATGCCTCACCAACATAATTTGAGTTATTCGGCCTTATCCTATACGAATGGTGTGATCGCAACGTCTTATTCGAATTGATTCAGGTAGATTTATAGGGCTTGGTTGCGAAATTGGGGCGACTATAGCGCTCGATTGCGGTTCAAGGGGCCTCGACTAGTGGTTCAGCTGGCCGAACAACTCGAAAAAAGTAGGTGGGCCAATCTGCCGACTATGTGAAGCATGCGTATTTGCTCGTTTTGATTAAAACTAGGGTGCAGCCATAAGACTGCGCCCTAGTTTACTGCGTGCCGGTGCGTCCAGACGGATTGCACTGTGCCTGGCAGGCGCTCCCGCAGATGGATTGGTTATTTCGCAAACAGGTTCTTGAGGTTGAACTCGGCCTGTACCGTGCGGAGCATGAGGTCGGTGTCGTCCAGACCCAGATGCTGCTCGTTGGCGTCGGGCGCGAGGGTGCCGCGACGGCGTGCCCAGTTCTCGAGCGCGGCGGGGGCGGACTCGCGGGGGAGCGAGCGGACGTCGGTATCCAGGCTGCGGCAAATCTGCCGCGAATCGATGACGATAATCTTGCCGGCACGGCGTGCCTCGGCATAACCGTCCAGGTGAATTTTGAACCAGCTGTCCTCGAAGGCGGCATTGTGCGCCATATAGGGGTACTTCTTCATGAGCTTGAGCAGCTGCTTCTGCAGCTCCTTGTTCTCGCGGAACGGCTTTTTGCCGTCGATGTCGTCCCAGGTGATGTGATGGATGTTCGATAGCGGCACATCCTCGCCGCGGTAGATGTCGGGCAGGCCGCAGTAGTGTGCCTCGGCGTCATGCGGCACGGCGTCGCTGGTGAGATCCATGATCTCCCAGCCCACGTTGATGATGTAGCCGCGCTCGGGCGCGCGACCGGTGGTCTCGATGTCGATACCGAGCACGGTGCCCTGGATGGGCTTGCGGGCGTAGGCCACGCCGAGCGCGTCGCGGTCGCCGCGGATTTCGCGCATAACGGACGCGGCGGTGCGCTTTTGCATCTTGCCGATGGCGGCGCAGGTGTCGGCATCGGACAGGCCGCGCGAGAGCGTCGCGGGCGTCACGTTGCGCAGACGCGCCTCGCCAATCTGGTCGCACAGGTCGCGGTTGCGGTCGGCTAGGTCGCGCACGGTGGCAAAGTCGAAGCCGGGGTCGCCCTCGGCGGTAAAGTACTCGGTCTCGAGCACCTTGAGGGCCTCCTCGCCCTTCTGGCGCTCGGACTCCATGGCGCCGTGGTCGCCGTAGATAAACATGGGGATAAACGGCTGGCGCTCGTATTCGAGTGCTTGCGATACGTTCATATGCTACTCCTTGGACGGGCCGCGTTGTGCGGCTCGAGGTTACTGAGTTATGGCGAGATGATAGTTTACCATAGGCAACTATTGGCACCGCGCCCGGGACAACTACAATACCCTAGTTGACCGCTAGGACTTTTACAATGCTGCCGAAAGACACGAAAGGTTCCATCCGTCATGGATTTACTGATTGATATTCTGCTCGACGCCGGCAAGGACACGCTGTCGCTGGTGCCGTTTTTGTTGGTGACGTATCTTGCTCTCGAGACACTTGAGCACGTTGCGGGCGACCGCGTCAACGGCGCTATCAAGCGCGCCGGCGCTGCGGGTCCCGTGGTTGGCTCGCTGCTGGGCATGGTGCCGCAGTGCGGATTTTCGGCCATGGCAGCAACGCTGTACGCCGGCCGTGTCGTGACCTTGGGCACGTTGGTGGCGGTGTTCCTTTCGACCTCCGATGAGATGCTGCCGCTGTTGCTTGCCGAGCAGGTTCCCGTGCAGACTATGGCGATGCTTTTGGCTTCGAAAGCGCTGATCGCACTGGTCACGGGTTTTATCGTGGACGCTGCCATTCGCGGCCTGCGCCGTAACGCCCGCGCGCACGCGGCGATTCGCCGTACCGTGCTGGGAACCGCGGCCAACCCGGCCCACGTGAACTGCGCGCACGACGACCACAGCGGCGGTGACATCATCGACGAGGTGGCCGAGGCAGGCGTGAGCGCCGACCACATCCACGAGCTGTGCGAGCGCGACCATTGCGGTTGTGATGAAGACGAGGACGAGCACGAACACGGACATGGCCACGATCACGGTCATGAGGGCGAACATGAACACCATGATGGTCACGGTCACTCTCACTCCCACGAAGGGACGCCTGTCCTGTCGATCATCCGCAGTGCGATCTCGCACACCGTGCAGGTCTCGGTATTCATTTTTCTGGTGACGCTGATTCTGGTCGCCGTGCTCGAGACGTTCGGCGAGTCCGCGATCGAGCAGTTCCTGCGCGGCAACGAGACACTCGCTGTCCTGGGTTCGGCGCTTGTCGGGCTGATTCCCAATTGCTCGGCGAGCGTGGTCATTACACAGCTGTATCTGGAAGGCGCGCTGCAACTGGCGCCGATGCTCGCCGGCACGCTCATTTCCGCCGGCGTGGGTTATCTGGTGCTGTTCCGCACCAACCGCAGCGCCCGCGAAAATGCCGTGTTCCTGATCATGATGTACGTCATCGGCGCTGGCTGGGGCCTCATCCTCTCCGCCGTTGGCCTCTAAGTAGGCCTAAAAAATGGGCTTCAAATAGCCATGCTCAGCGCCTGCGCAATGCGGCGACGCATGGCATTTTGAAGCCCGTTTTTTGTTGAGCCATGGATTCCGAGCGCTCACACCGCTCAAAACAAAAAGGTAGATTTTAGGCATGTCTCAAAAATCTACCTTGGTTAGTGCAGCAACTCGGTGAGGTTGCGTTTAAAGCGGGCGCGGTCTTCGCTGGTAAATGCTGCCGGACCGCGAGTGCGTCCGCCGGCGCGGCGTACCTTCTTTTCCTCGTGGCGAATAAACAGCTGCATGTCGATGGTTGCTTTGTCGTAGACGCGCCCGCGCACACCGATAGCGGCGGCATCGCGCCCGAGCACCATGCTCGCCAAGCCAATGTCCTGCGTCACGACCACGTCGCCCGCCTGCAGGCGTTCGACAATGGCAAAGTCGGCGCTGTCGGCGCCCACGCTCACGTCGAGCGTCGTGACCCAAAAGCCGCGTCGCGCGTGCTCGGCATCGCGCGGGTCGTCGCGGCGAATGTGCCGTTCCAGGTTTTGCGTGCTGTTGCCGGCGATAACAACGGCGACGCCCGCCCGCCGCGCGCAGTCAATCGACTCGCGCGTGACCGGGCAGGCGTCGGCATCAATAAAGAGCGTCTTTGGCATCTAGCGCACCAGTTTGCCAAACTGAATGGCGCGAACAATGAGCGTCACGCCAAACACCAGCAGCGCGGCACCGCTAAAGATGACGAGCATCTTGGCCGACCACAGCGGATAGATAAACACGAACATGCCCGCGATGATGGAGAGCGCGCCGCTCAGGATGGCGAGGGCGCGGTTGGCGGAAAGCTCGGATTCCAGAATCGTCATGACGCCCTCGACGATCCAGCCAAAGCCGGCGACGACCACCACGAGCGTGGTGAGCGTCGCGGTCGAGAAGGCCTGGTTGCGCAGGATTATGACGCCGCCCAGAATGATGAGCAGGTTGGAGATGATGCTCGTAACGCGCCAGCCGGTGGGCAGCAGCGGCTCGAAAACAGCGGTAAACAGCCTGATCGCGGCCGTGATCACAAAGTAGATGCCCAAGACGGTCGTCAGGAAGACGAGGGATTTGGCGGGCGCAAACAGCAGTGCGATGCCGGCGACGAGCGCCAAGACGCCCGTGATGGCGTAAATCCAGCGCACGGCCTTGACGGCCTTGCCTGCCATGCTTTTCTCGTCAAATCCAAACGCGCTCGATTGCTTGTCATCGTTCTTAAAGATGCCCATGATGTCTCCTTTCCGTGCGGCGTAAGCCGTAGCTCTTGCAACCAGTATCGCCCAAGGGCGCTGACGTATGGGTCGGGGAGGGCGAAACGTAACCCAAAGGCCCCGAATTGTTTCCGTTGTTCCCCACGTCGCGATTTTCTATTCAACAGGTGTAGAACATTGCAGCCCTGTTCGTTATTGCCTACGTTTTAGGTTAGATTTTCCTAAGGACAATTGGCTTGTATTGGGGGTCCCTATGAACGAAGCAGTTCCCGAGGCACCGTCGAGTGTCGAATCGATGGCAAAGCAAGGTTGCGAAAAGCTCGGTCTGGACACGTTTGACGCGCTGGTCCGCCGCGCCCGTACGTGCCGCCGTTTTGACGAGTCCATGCGCGTGCCGCGCGAGTTTTTGCTCGAGCTGGCGGAACTGGCGCACCTGGCTCCCTGCGGCGCCAATGCTCAGCGTCTGCGTTTTCATGTGGTGAGCGGTGCCGAGGATTGCGCGCGTGTATTTGATGAGCTTGCATGGGCCGGCGCGCTTAAGGATTGGTCGGGTCCTGCCGAGGGCGAGCGTCCGACCGGCTACATCGCGATTCTTGCCGAGCGCGCTGTTCCGGGTAAGCCCGCCGCGCCCATCACCGAGGTCGACACGGGCATTGCCGCGCAGACGATGATGCTCGCCGCTCGCAGCGCCACGCCCGAGGTGGCAGCCTGCATGTTCAAGGCCTTTACGCCCCACGCGATCGATGCTATGGGGCTCGATAACGACAAGTATGAGCTCAAGCTGATCATGGCTTTTGGCGTGCCGGCCGAGACGCAGATGATCGATGCGATCGATTCCAACCCCGACGGCTCAATTAATTACTGGCGTGACGATGCGCAGGTGCACCACGTACCCAAGCGCCCGCTCGCCGACGTGCTGGTGTAGCTGAGCGTCACCGCGGCGTGATCAGACGGTAAACCACCACAAAGGTGCCTGTCCCCTTTGTGGTGGTACGAGGGGAGGGCGTGTGGCAGATCTGTATTTGGTGCGGCATGGGCAGACTGAGCTCAATGTGCAGAGCATTTTGCAGGGCTGGCACGATTCGCCGCTTACGGCGCGCGGGCGCGAGCAGGCGCTGACGGCGCGTACGGCGTTTGCGGCGCGTGGCGTGGCCTTTGATCATGTGTATTCCTCGCCGTTGGGCCGGGCGCGGCATACGGCCGAGCTTATCGTTGGCGAGGGCCGTTCCATTGAGCTGGTCGATGACCTGCGTGAGTGGCATTTTGGCTCGCTGGAGGGCACATCAAATCGCGAGATGCCGCCGCAGCCCTGGGGCGATTATCCGGTGGCCTTTGGCGGCGAGTCGGAAGTGCAGCTTCAGTCGCGCATGGTCGCGGCGCTGTCCCGTATTATGGCCCGGCCGCAGCACGACTGCGTGCTGGCGGTTTCCCACGGCTCAGCCTGCCAGGAGTTTCTTGAGTATGTGACTGGCGGGGGAGAGCTACCCGACAACGGTGCCGTGCTTCATTTTGGCTATTGCGACGGGGCGTTTTCGCTCTTGGGTTGGTAACGAACGAAAGGACCCCTATGAATAAAGATCTGTATCTGGTCCGTCATGGACAGACGATATTCAACCTTAAGCGTATCATTCAGGGGTGGAGTGACTCGCCGCTTACGCAGTTGGGTTGCGACCAGGCGGCGCGCGCCGGCATGTTTTTACGTGCGCGCGGCATTGAGCCCGATCATGCCTACACCTCTACGCTTCATCGCACCGAGCAGACTATCGCCAACTTGTGGCCGGGCTTGGCGTACGAGCGCCTGGACGGCCTGCGTGAGTGGTTCTTTGGCGACTTTGAGGCCGAGCGCGTGATGCTTATGCCCGAGCGCCCGTGGCGCGACTTCTATCGGCAGTTTGGCGGCGAGGGCCAGATCCAGGTGCGCACGCGCATGGTGGCGACGCTGACCGATCTTATGCAGCGTCCGGACCATACGTGCGTGCTCGCGGTAAGTCATGGCTCAGCTATCAAGGAGTTTTTGGACCACGTGCGGGGCGCGGCGGCCGACGAGCGCGAACGCGTGCCGGGCAACTGCTCAGTGCTGCATTTTGCGTTTGACGATGCGGCCGATACGTTTGAACTGGTCGAAGTCTTTACGCAGGAAGACTACGCGCGCGAGCTGGGGCTAGAGCCGCTCGTGGCGGCGGCAGGTCCGCAGCGTGGATAACGCTGACGTTGCGGCCCGGTTTACCGGCGTAATTGTTTGATGCGAAAAGGGCGGAGGTGCATGCGTTTGCTGCATCTCCGCCCCTTGTTTGTTTGGATGCTGGGTTTTCCAGCTTAGCGTTTGAGTTCGCTAGAACCGTGAGACCTGGTGAGTGAGCAGACCCGTCGGAACCTGCGGCGCGCTGCCGCTGACCTGCGCGGCGGGGAACAGCACGGCTACAGCAAAGTTGAACGGCTCTTTGCCAGAGTAGGCGCCGGCAGCGCGGGCCTCGTCGGCCAGAATCTGCGATGCCCCAGCCAGTGCGGCGACATAGGCGGAGTCACCGGCGAACACCGGGTCGGGCGCCTGATCGAGCATGGCACGGATGGCGGCAACGGCGTCCTCGCGCTTGACCTCCCACACGCGATGTGTGACGCCCGCGGGATCGGTGACGGCGTAGAGCGATGCGCCCTCTTTGGCAGCGCTCAAAATGATATCCATGACGGGCGACGCCTCGTAGGCGAGCGACACGGGGCGCGGCTGCACCTTGAGCTCGGCGATCGCGCGCGCGGTGGCGAGTGCGTCGATGCTCTCGGCGGCAGCCTCGTCGCCGCCCGTCAGCACGTTAACCGGGCAAATCGCCACGACACCCGTCACGCGTCCCGGCTCACCCGAGCATTCGTACACGTAATACGCCGCGCCTGGATCCTTGAGCATCAGACCATCGGCAATGGCTCCGCGCAGAGCATCGTTGCCGCTCAGGATGCTGCCCATTGCAGGCAGTGCCTCGAGCACGCGGTCCTGAGCCGGGCGGATGCAGGGAAACGGAAGTGCTTTCATGGGGCGGTCCTAACGCACGAGTCGGTTTGTTCGCGGCTTATTATGCCCCAACTTGGCCGCTCGCGTCCCAGAGCACGTTATCGGCGAGCGCGATTAGCACCTGCTGACAACGAACGATGTCGGCGTGGGGCACATATTCGTTGGGCTTGTGGGCGAGCGCGAGCGAGCCTGGGCCATAGCTCATGCAGTTACGGTTACCCGTCTTGCCGGCAATGACGGCAGTGTCGGTGTAGCCGGTAAAGAAGCCGACGGTCGTATCCGTGCCCGTTACATCGTCTGCTGCGCACTTGAGTGCAGCTAGAAGGGGAGAGACCGGATCGCGCTCGATGGCGGGGCGGTCGCCCGTCACGGTGTAGCTGCCATGGCAACCGGGAACGGTGGCTTCGGCGACGGCGATGGCATGCTCGACCATATTGATTGCGGCGGCCGTATCGGTCGGCGGGGTCAGGCGCATGTCGACCCAAACTTTGGCGCGGTCGGGTACGACGTAGGGGCGATATCCGCCCTCGATTTGGCCAAACGTGATGGTCGAAGGCCCCAGCTCATCGTGCGCGGGCAGCGCCGCAAACGCGCGACGAAGCGAACACACGACCTCGGCCATGGCGGCGACGGCATCCGCGCCCTTCCAAGGCTGGCTCGCATGCGCCGTCACGCCAGCCATTTCAATCTCGAACCACGTGCGACCCTTGTGCGCCACCTGGATCTGTCCGTCGGTGGGTTCGGTGTCCAGCACCCATTCGCGCGAGCCGACCCAGCCAGCATCGATCGCGGCCTCTGAGCCGCGCATGAAGTCTTCCTCGTCGACCGAGCAGATGAGCGAAAAGCCGCGGCGTGGCAGCGCGCCATCCGCCGCCACGCGTTCGAGCGTATGGACCAGTGCGGCAATGGCGCAGGCCAGGCCACCCTTCATATCGCAGGCACCGCGGCCATAGAGTTTATCGTCGCGCACAACCGCCCCAAGCGGTGCGATGTCTGCGTCCCAGCCATCGCCCAAGGTGACGGTATCCATGTGGCAGATATAGATCAGCCGCGGCTCGTCGCTTTGGCCCGGCACGGTGACTTTAAGGTTGCGGCGCCCGGGCAGCACTTCGAGCTCCTCAATCTGCACGGCATCGAGCGCAGAACTATCAAGTTGTGCCAGCTGCTGCTCAATGAGCCTCTTAATGAAGCGCTCGATCTCGTCCTCATACGCGCCCGGGTCTGAGCTTTCGATCCGCACAAGCTCCTGCGCAAGCCGCCAGGCAAAGTCCTCATCAACCATATGCAACCTCACAATCAGTTTGCTTTCCAAACCGATTGTAAGCCTCCTGAGAGATCCGCGACGTGGGCGTGGCAGTATTTACCGTTCGCAGGCCGAGCCAGTGCGTTTGCCGTCCGAGCGGGTTCACAAGCGACGCAGCGGGTACGTACCCTTCATGGACGACATGCTGTGCGACATATCTGCCTTTCGGTATCACCGGATACCCCCACAGGTCTTGGCAATAATGCCGGACCTGCCCGATTCTGCGGACGATCCGCGCAGGGAGCACCTATGTGAGCATCCGCTCGTCACGCATTTCCTGGGCACCCCGTTACACGTGTTGGCGCAGGGCAGCTGCGGACGTAAGGGCGATCGCATTGTCAGGCATGTTTGGAACGGGGAGAGGCCGTTTGATTCCATGCGACAGACAGAGTTTGGCCTCGATGTCGCGTCCCCGCTCTTTACCCTGCTGACCCTGGCTTCCTCGGTCTCAAACGAGCGTTTAATCATGTGCATGTATGAGATGTGCGGCACCTTTGCCGTGTGCAAGATTGCGCCTCAGGTAAAGTCGGCACTTGTGCAGGCATATGGGGACCGGTGGGGTGACGCACGGTTGGGTTGGGAAAATGTAAAGGATGTCTCGGGGAATCCAACGGACCTGTGGAAACGACCGCCCTTGATCGAGTTCTCTGAACTTACAGAGTTCGCCGATAAGATCCGGGGGCTCCGCGGCGCTAAATCGTTCACACGTGCCGCGAAATGCATTACGGGGGTGGCGGCATCGCCGCTTGAGGTCCAGGCTTCGATGCTGTTTGGCCTTACGAGGTTGCGCGGCGGCGAAGGGCTGCGCCTTACCAATAACGTTGAGATTCGTATGACGCGCAGCGCCCGCCTGATTTCGGGGCTTGATAGGCGCTATGCCGATATCCTGCTGGCAAATAAGGACGGCAGTCGAGAGTGTCTGGTTGAATGCCAAGGTAAAGCCATTCACGGATCCATTGAATCCAAGATTTCGGACTCCGATCGAACGACGGCGCTGCAAGCGATGGGATATCCCGTCATTCTGATGACCTATGGTCAGCTGGCCGACTCCGATGCCTTCCGCGTGGTGATGGAGCTCATCATGTCCTATCTCGATGTGCCGCTGAAAGACAAGACGCCGCGACAGCAGGAGCTCGAACGGCGGCTTCGTGAGGAGATTTTTATCGATTGGGCAGGAATGTAGCCGCGCGGGTGGAAAACGGTCGCGCGGACTAGAGTTTTGGTCACAAAAAGACTTATATTTCGCCTTGGAGGGGCCTTAAAAATGCTATCTAGAATAAGTTGTTTCGGAAAATGGACAGTCAACTTACATTCGGCACATAGAGATCGATTTTTACCTACTAAAGTCCCTGATAAAGCTGTTTATCAAAGCGGGTGTGCTTAGCGACTTGAGCCTCACTATCGATTATCTGAAAAAACTTGTTCTGGGTATCATTTTAAAGTCGTCCGGAGCAACAAAATCGGCCCCCGTTTCGTGAAAACGGGGGCCGAATGGGCTTCGTGGTCTGTCTGGCAGGATTGGCGCCGGCGCTATTTAATCACGCGCACACGATACATCGACGGAATTTGCTTAAGTGCCTCGATCGTGCTGCCGTCCAGGTGCTCATCGGTGTCGAACATGGTGTAGGCGTTCTCGCCAGCGGACTCGTTGGTCATGCGCTGCACGTTGGCGTTGTCCTTGGCGAGAATGGCCGTGATCTGGCCGATCATGTTGGGCACGTTGGCATGCAGGCAGGCAATGCGGCTTGCGGCGCGCGCCTTGCCCATGCTGCAGGCGGGGTAGTTGACGCTGTGCGCGATGTTGCCGTTTTCCAGGTAATCCTTGAGCTCGCTGATGGCCATGTCGGCGCAGTTGGCCTCGGCCTCGCCGGTGCCGGCGCCCGAATGCGTGGTGATAAACGTGTTGGGCATCTTGACGGTCTTGGGCGTGGCAAAGTCGCAGCTAAACCAGCTGAGCTTTCCAGCGCGCAGGGCGGCGTCGACGGCGTCCTCGTCAATGATGGTCTCGCGCGCGTAGTTGATGAGCACGGCGTCCGGGGCCAGCAGGTCGATCTGCTCGGTGCTGATCATGCCGATGGTATCGGCCTTGCTGGGCACGTGCACGGTGAGGTAGTCGCAGCCGCGGCAGAGGTCCTCGAGCGTGCCCACGCGCTGCACCTCGCGACTCAGCACCCATGCGTGCTCGACGGAAATGAACGGGTCGTAGCCGTAGACGTCCATGCCCAGGTCGACACAGGCGTTGGCGACCTTGGAGCCTACGTTGCCCAGGCCGATGACGCCGATGCGCTTGCCCTTGAGCTCGCGGCCCACAAAGGCCTTCTTGGCCTTCTCGGCATCGACCTGGATCTCGGGGTCGTCGGCGTTGTTGCGCACCCAGTTCATCGACTGCACGACGCCGCGGCTCGAAAGCACCAGCATGCCCAGGACGAGCTCCTTGACGGCGTTGCTGTTGGCACCGGGGGAGTTAAAGACGACGACGCCCTTTCTGGCGTACTCCTCGACGGGGATGTTGTTGACGCCGGCGCCGCAGCGGGCGATGGCGCGGATGCCCTCGGGCAGCTCATAGCCGTGCAGGTCGGTCGAGCGCATCAGTATGGCGTCGGCCTCCTCGGCGGTGCCCACAAACTCGTAGCCCTCGCCAAACTCGACCTTGCCGTCCTTGGTGATGTCGTCGATGGTCTTAATCTTGCGCATGGAAAACTCCTTAGCAGGTTTTGATCTAAACAGGGTGGTTTGAAGTGGCTGGTCGGCCCGCGCGTTGCGGGCTAGTTAGATCGCGGGCTCAAACTATGCTGCGCTTCGAAGTCCTTCATGTACGTGGCCAGCGCCTGCACGTCCTCCATGGTGACGGCGTTGTACACGCTGGCGCGCATGCCGCCCACCAGGCGATGGCCCTTGACGTTTTGAATCTGGTGCTCGGCCGCGCCTGCGACAAAGGCGGCGTCGAGGTCGGCATCGCCGGTGCGGAACGTGACGTTGGCGATGGAGCGGCTGTCGGCCTGCGTGGTGCCATGGAACAGTTCGCTTTGCTCGAGCAAGTCATAGAGCAGGTTGGCTTTGGCCCAGTTGCGCTCGGCCATGGCGGCAAGTCCGCCGGTCTGCTCAACCCAACGGAACACCTTGCCGCACACGTAGATGCCAAAGGTGTTGGGCGTGTTGAGCATGGAGCCCTTGGCGGCCTCGGTCTTAAGGTCCATGTACTGCGGCGTCTGCGCAAAGGCGGGGCCTTTGGCGATGAGGTCGTCGCGCACGATGACCACGGTCACGCCCGCGGCACCGGCGTTTTTCTGCGCGCCGGCGTAGATGAGCCCGTAGCGCTCAACGTCGAGCGGCTGCGACAGAAAGCAGCTCGAGACATCGGCGACCAGCGGCACGTCGCCGCAATCGGGCAGCTCGTGGAACATGGTGCCGAAGATGGTGTTGTTCTGGCAGATGTAGACGTAGTCGAGCCCGTCGCCCGTGGCCTCGGCGGCAATGCGCGCGTTGACGTCGGCCATGGTGGGAATGCGGTCGAAATTGGTTTCCTCGGAGCTCGCGAGCAGCACCGCCTCGCCGTACTTGGCGGCCTCCTGGTACGCCTTGCTGGCGAAGTTGCCGGTCACGACGTAGCCGGCGCGGCCGCAGCGCATAAGGTTCATGGGGATGCCCGCAAACTGCAGCGTGGCGCCGCCCTGCAAAAACAGGACACGGTAGTTGTCGGGGATGCTCAGCAGGCGACGCAGGGTTGCCTCGGCGTCGTCGATGATCTGCTGGTACATACTAGATCGATGGCTCATCTCGAGCACGGACATGCCGCAGCCGCGGTAGTCCATCATCTCGTCGGCGATCTCGGCGAGCACGCTTGTGGGCAGTGCGGCCGGGCCAGCTGAGAAGTTGTGCACACGTGCCATCTTCTAGTTCCCCTCGTAGTCGTTTGAACGTTCGGGATACTTTAGCACAGTGGAGCGCCAGGCGCGACCGCATCACGGTAAAACTCGACTACGCCGCTATGATTTACAAGATGGTTACATGGGGGAGGGCTTATCTCGAGGCTCGCATCCGATCCGCCTCGGCCTTCGCTTGTTTCCAGGGACGCACACGACCGTTGGTGAGGTCGTCATAACCATGAGCGATGGTACGTTGAATGTGATCTTCGCGTTCCTGAATGGTAGTTAGCGCGCGCGTCTGATCAGAAATAGGCTTTATGACAGGCATATGAAACTCCTTATATAGAACCATGCGTAGAACTCTATGTTGAGTGTAGCGGAGGGTGGGGACAGATTCGCAAGGGCGGTTGTCTAGTAAGTGTGATTTGGGGCAATCTCGTCAAAGCTTCTGAGCTGCGAAAATAACCGTTAACCGGATTTAATTTTGTTGCTCAACATTTGACACTCTGGGCGTGGTAACTTTTTTACCAACAGGTATGATTATTGTCATGTGCGCCGCGCCTGCCTGCCGGGTTGCGGCGCACTTGTGACAGCCTTTGACACCCTTGGAGCGTGTACTGTGGATGTAACCACAAAAAGCGTTCGGGGGGGGTGCTCACCCGCGAGCAATTCCTCCCGCATGAGATGCGCATCGTCGCTGCCCTGCGTATACAGGGCGCAAGCGACGAGCAGGTCATTGTACGCGTAAAGAGCGAGAACCTCTTTCAATATCCCACGGAGCGCATGGTCGCCAACCGCGCAACCGTGTGCCTTCGCCGCCTCGACGCCATGGTGCCCACGGACGCCGCATGCGCCGCGCGCGGCATCGACCCCAATACCGCCGTCGAGGCCGCGTCATCCCTAACCAGCCTTATGGCATCTGGCACTCCCACGCAGGCGGACCAGGCCATCTTCTACAGCATGATCTGCCGCTACGACATCGTGCGCGAGCTCGTGCTCGTCGAGGTAGGGGAGCGCCTGCAAAACTTTGATTATGCCTTTACGGCGGTTGACCTCAACGCCTTTATGACGCGCTTTACCACGGAGTATCCGGACGCCGCCCGCTGGACCGAGTCCACGGTCACGCGCATCAAAGGCTCGCTGCGCCAGACGCTCCGCCATGCCGGTCTTATCGGCGAGGGTCAGGGCCCGGAGTCCGAGCGCCTGTCACCACTCTTCCTCGATTCCGATGTCGAGCGAGCCTTGATTCAGCTGGGTGAGCAGTCGCTTATCGCGGCCCTTACCGGCAGGGCGGTGATGTAGCGTGGCTCCCGTCAACAGCGCCATCGACCCTGCTATCACCCCGGCGACGGACATCACCACCAATATCGGCATCCATTCCCGCCAGAGCGTCGTGGCGGCGCATGCCCGCTCCGAGCGCGCCCGCCAAGAATTTGAGCGCCGCGCGCAGCTCCTGCGTGAGTGCCTGTGCAGCGAGGACTTTTTGGCCAACAAGGGCATAGGTAACGAGATCGGCTTCCATACCTTCTGCTACGACCCTGCGCTGGAGTTTGAGGCGCGCGCGTTGTTTGACACCCTTTCACGCGATGCCGAGGCCGGAAAGCTCCCGTGCACGCTCAAGGTCGTAAACCTCTACGACGCCGTGCTGGCGATCCTCGAAAAGCGCCGCGTCCTCAAGACCATCCCGCGCCAAGAGGAGCGTCGCGGTACCCAGCGCGTGCTCGAGGACGTGGCCAAGTTCGCCTCGCCCGAGAAAGTCGCCGCGTGCATCCTTGAACAAACCGAGCCGCACGTGCCCAGAGACGTCATCCTCCTCACCGGTGCAGGTGAGGTCTTCCCGTTCTTTCGCATGCACACGCTTCTCCACTGCATGCTCGCGGATTTTGATGATGTGCCGGTGATCGCCGCCTATCCGGGCAGCTTCAACGGCTCTTCCTTCCAGCTCTTTAACCGTCTGCCGGCCGATAACTACTACCGCGCCATCGATATCTCGTAAGCACGGCTCCCCGCAGGCAAGTCCCTGCCGCCGGTAACAACCCTTTGCCATAACGTTCCCAAACTCAAAGGAGCACCCATGGACAACACGATCATTCGCGACCTCTTTGCAAAAGACATCAACCGCTCCATCAACGGCGTGGTCAAGGTCCAGGATTCAAAAGATGGGTCCATCCGCCAAGAGCTTGACGAGTACGTGGTGACGCGCGAGTTGCAGAGGCACTTTGCCACGTTCTTCAAGGCCTACGGCGATGCCATCAATGTGCGCACCGACAAGATCGGCGTGTGGATCAGCGGTTTCTTCGGTTCCGGTAAATCGCACTTCCTCAAGATGCTGAGCTACCTGCTCGAGAATCGCCAGATCGGCGGTAAGAGCGCCATCCGCTACTTTGACGGCAAGATCGTCGACCCCATGGTCGCGGCTGCCATGGAGCGTGCCTGTTCGGTGCCCACGCAGGCCATCCTCTTTAACATCGATAGTAAGGCGGGCCAGTGGAAGCAGGGCGATACGGCTCCCACGGCGCTGCTTCGCGGCTTTGAGCGCATGTTCTACGAGGCGCGCGGCTTCTACGGCGAGGACCTCAAGCTTGCAAAGCTCGAGGACTACATCGATTCCCTGGGCAAGACCCAGGAGTTCCGCGAGGCCTTTGAGCGCGTCAACGGCGAGTCCTGGCTCCAGACCCGCGACACCTACAGCTACTTTGAGGACGACGTGGTCGAGGTGCTGCAGAGCGTGCTCGGCATGAGCGAAAAGGCCGCATGGAACTGGCTCGAGGGTTCTGAGGACGAGGTTTTGGCCCCCGATGTTTTTGCCAAAAAGGTCAAGGACTACGTAGACGCTCGGGCAGCGGCCCACGGCGGCAACTTCCGTTTGCTCTTTATGGTCGACGAGGTGGGTCAGTTTATTACAAACGACAAGGACCCAAGCCTTATGCTGAGCCTTCAGACAATCGTCGAGGAGCTGGGTGCCGCCTGCGGTGGCCGCGTGTGGGTGATGGTCACGAGCCAGGAGGCCATCGACAACCTGAGCCTGCCCGTGGGCAACGACTTTTCAAAGATCCAGGGCCGCTTCAATACCCGCCTTTCGCTCTCCAGCTCCAGCGTGGACGAGGTCATCCAGCGCCGTGTGCTCGAGAAGACCGCGCCGGTGGCCGATATGCTTGCACGGGTCTACGAGCAAGACGCCGCCGTGCTCAAAAACAACTTTACCTTTGAGGGTGGCTCGCGCTCCGACCTTGCCGGCTACGCCAACTCCAAGGATTTTGTGGCTAGCTACCCGTTTGTGGGCTACCAGTTTAAGCTCTTGCCCGACGTCATGACCGAGGTGCGCAAGCACGGTGTCAAGGCCAAGCACATGTCAACGGGCGAGCGCTCCATGCTGAGCGCGTTCCAGGAGAGCGCTCAGGCCATCCAGCATGACCAGGCCGGTGCGCTCGTGCCGTTCTGGCGCTTCTTCGATACCATCTCCAAGGACCTGGAGCACGGCATCAACCAGGTGGTCGACCGCGCGATCCGTGCGGCCGAGGACGCAAAGGGCCTTGAGGCCTATGACGTACAGGTGCTCAAGCTCCTGTACCTGATTCGTTACATCGGCTACGTCAAGGCCACGGTCGAGAACATCTCCATCCTTATGATCGACGGCCTCGATGTGGATAAGCGTGCCCTCAAGGACCGCGTCAAGGAGTCCCTTGCCCGCCTGGAGCGCGAGAACTACGTGGCGCGCCAGGGCGATACCTATAGCTTCCTCACCGACGAGGAGCAGGAGATTGCGCAGGAAATCGCGCACACCCCGATTGACAACGCGCAGGTGATCGAGTCCATCAAGAAGCGCCTGTTCGACAGCATCTACACCGCGCGCAAGCTCAACCGCGGGGCCAACGACTTCCCGTTTGACCGCTATGTGGACGGCTCAATCCACGGTACCAGCATGGGCGGCATGGAGCTTTACGTGGCGACTATGGCGAGCGACCTGGGCCGTGCGGACGATACCGAGCTGGCCTTGGCTTCTTCGGGCAAAGCCATCGTGGCCTTGAGTGACGAGGCGGATTATTGGGAGACGCTCGTCAGCGCCGCCAAGATCCGCAAGTACGCCAAGACGCGAAATCTCCAGGAGCTTCAGCTGAGTACCCGCCAGATCGTCGAGGCCAAAATGCGCGAGAAGGACTTTAACGAGAAAGAGGCTGACGCCCTTTTGGCTGAGGCGGTGCTCCATGCACGATGCGCCGTCAACGGGCGCATGATTGAGATCCGTGCTGCCAAGCCCGCCCAGGTCTTTGAGCAGGTGCTGGCGCAGCTGTGCGATGTGGTCTTTGAAAAGGCCGGCTATATCGGCGCGCCGGTCACGAGCGATTCCGATATCCGCTCCACTCTGGCGGGCAACGTTCAAGCGGGGCTCGCTGACATGAACGCGGGTAACACGCGTGCGCTCAAGGAGGTCGAGGACTACCTCAAAGTGCAGCACCAGCGCCATCTGGATACCGCTATGGGCGATATCCAGCGCCAGTACCAGCAAAGGCCCTTTGGCTGGCGCGAGGTCGACATCGCAAATGTGGTGGCGCAGCTTGTGGTGGAGCAGCGCGCGCAGGTGCTGTTTGGCGGCCAGACGGTTCAAGCTAACGATAGCCGCATGGTAGCGCTCCTGCGCAAGGATGCCGATAAGGCCCAGGTGCGCTTGCGCGTGCGCATGAGCGACCGGTTGCTGCGCGCCACGGGCGAGCTCATGCGTGATCTGTTTGATCTCAAGACCGTGCCCTCCAACGAGGATAAGCTCGTGGCCGAGCTCAAAGAGCGCCTTGAGGGCTTGCGCGAGGCGTGCCTCGCCATGGCACGCGACTACTACACGGGCATCAAGCCGGCCTACCCGTATCCCGGTGAGGACGAGTGCGAGAAGATGCGCTCGGAGGTGGTCGACGTCCTTAAGGACCAGAACGAGGCCGAGGCGTTCTTGACCACGTTCACCAAGCATGAGGAGCGTTTGCTCGATGCCAAGGAAGACTTTGATAAGGTGGTTGAGTTCTTCGGGTCCAACCAACGAACAGCGTTTGACCACGCCAAGGATTTCTTGAGTCGCACCGAGGGTATCGAGTATGCCTCCGATGACATTCCCGGCGCGGTGAAGAGCGTGGCAAAGGTGCGCGAGATCCTCAAAGATCCCAAGCCCTACGGCCATATTAAAGACCTGCAGCCGCTTATGGATCCCGTCGAGGACGACATGAAAAAGCTGTTGGGCATCCGCCGCAATGAGTTTTTGTGTCGCATCGAGAGCGATCTGCAAGACCTGCGGGCGCAGGCCGAGAGCCAAAAGGGCTTTGTCAATCAGGCTAAGGATGCCATAGCAGGCGCCGGCACCAAATACGAGTCGTTCAAAAACCGTGCCCACAGCGCTCAAAGTCTCAACGAACTGAGCGTTGTTGCAACTAACTGGGGCGACTGGCTCAGTGCGGCGGCCAACGAGATGTACGACGCTGTGGATGAGGCCCGCGTGCGTATGGACAACGAGCGCCGCGCCACTGAGGTCACGAGTACGGGTGAGGTGGTCAAGATGGTCTCCAACAAGGGCGCCGCATCGTCTGCTCCCGTGCCTGCACCCGTGCCCCAGCGCAAGATCAAGACCGTGCGCCGCGCCGATCTGGCCAAGCCGAGCCGCCTCACAACCGCAGAGGACGTGGAGCGCTATGTGGATGACTTGCGCTCCCGCCTTATGCAGACACTCGCTGCAAACGACGAGATTCGTATCAACTAACCCGCGGAGCAACCGGCGCCAAAGCGTGCGCCGGTTGCTTATGGCGTTTAGAAAGGCTCATCAACCATGAACGATTCTGCTCTTAAGAGCTTCTGCACCTGGGCCCGTACGGAGCTCATCAAAGGCGTGGAGGCGCAGATGGTGCGCTACGGCATCACCGAACCTGCACCCGTGCCCGTTGGGTCCGAGACCGTCAACGGCCTGCCTCTAAGTCCGGCTGAGATTGAGCAGCGCGACGAACTGCTGCGCATGCAGGCAGAGGTGGGTCACGAGGCGCTGCGCGACCGTGCGGCCTACACCTGGTTCAACCGCATCGTGGCCATTCGCTTTATGGATGCACGTGGATGGCTCCCCAGCCGTATGCGCTTGCTAAGTCGTGCGGACGGCAGCCATGGCAGCGAGGCCGTGGAGAACGCACTGGACGTGGAGATAGCGACGGTCGATACCGATCACATAGCCGAGCTCAAGATGGCGGGCTTGGATGAACCGCTGTGGCGCTACCTGTTTGTGGCTCAGTGCGAGGAGCTTGCCGATTGCCTGCCGGGCGTCTTTGAACGCGTAGGCGGAGCCATGGAGCTGCTGTTGCCCCAGGGTCTCATGATGGCCGACAGTGTGGTGGGCAAACTCAATGCCGTCCTCACTGACGAGGACTGGCGCGAGGGCGTGACCGTTCTGGGCTGGATGTATCAGTACTACAACGCTGACGTTAAAGACGAGTTCTTCAAATCCAAGCGCAAGGCAGCGGCGGCGGACATCGCTCCCGCCACGCAGCTCTTCACGCCCGAGTGGATTGTGCGCTATATGGTCGAGAACTCGCTCGGCCGTCTGTGGATGCTCAACAACCCGGGGAGTTCTCTACGCGAGCACATGAAATATTACATCGAGCCCGATGCTGAGCACGAGGACTTCATCCGCATCTCGAGCCCCGAGGAGATTTCGCTCTGCGACCCAGCGTGCGGCTCGGGCCATATCCTGGTTTATGCGTTTGAGCTGCTCTTTGCCATGTACGAGGAGCGCGGCTACCGCGAGCGCGAGATCCCGGAGCTCATCCTGACCAAAAACCTCGCTGGCATGGAGATCGATTCCCGTGCGGCTCAGATCGCCGAGCTGGCGCTTGCCATGTGCGCCCGCGAGCACGATCGTCGCTTTTTCAAGCGCGCCGTGCGCGCCGACGTTACCGTGCTCTCGAGCATCCCGCTGGGAGAGGACGAGCTCCCGGGCAACAAGAAGCTCGCCGAGGAGCTGAGCCATTTGGGCGAGATCGGTTCGCTGCTCAATCCTTCAGAGGACGAGATCGACGAGCTCAAGGCTGCCGCCGCGAGTTGTTCCGATGACCTTTTTGCCGCTACGGCCAAAACTAAGCTCGAAAGCGCTGCCGCCATCTGCGAGAAGCTGCCCCGTCGTTTTACCTGCACCGTTGCGAATCCTCCGTATATGGGCAGCAGCAGCTTTAATCCATTCATGAGCAAGTGGGTCAAGAGAAATTATCCCGACGTGAAGAGTGACCTGTTCTCTTCGTTCATCGTGCGCATTATGGACTTTGCTGGCGAGCACGGCGAAGTCGGAATGATGACTCCATTTGTTTGGATGTTTATCGGTAGCTACGAGAAGCTTCGAAATAGGCTTATCGATGACAAGACCCTAACCACGCTCATTCAGCTCGAGTATTCTGGCTTTGCAGGGGCAACCGTGCCCATCTGCACGTTTACCTATCACAATTCGCATATCGATGGTTATAAAGGCGGATACGTTCGTCTTGCCGATTTTACTGGCCCCGCGGTTCAGGCTCCCAAGGCGCTGGAGGCCATCCAAAACCCCGACTGTGGCTGGTTCTACCGCCGCAACGCCGACACCTTCAAACAAATCCCCGGCACCCCCATAGCCTACTGGGCCAGCGATGCTCTTGTTGAATCGTTCACAAAAGGAAAGAGGCTCGATGCCATTGCTACTCCGCGACAGGGCTTGGCGACGAGCGATAATGGCCGCTTTTTGAGGAAATGGTGGGAAGTGGTGCCTTCCAACACATCGCGAGATTGCAGTGGCAGGCCCGAGGCAAAGCAAAGTGGTTCCCGTTGGTTTCCGATTATTCGGGGCGGCTCCTATCGAAAGTGGTGGGGTGACTACGATGAGGTGGTTAATTGGTTTGATGACGGTCGGGAGATGAAGGAAGCAATTCTGTCCAAGTATACCTATCTCTCTACACCTGATTTTGTGATCAAGAACCAGAACGACTATTTCAAGCCCGCAGTTTCCTGGTCTAAAATTTCTTCCAGCCTCGCCTCCTTTAGGTTTGCACCTCGAGGGATGCTTTTTGAGGTAGCTGGAGCATGTCTTTTTGCGGAGCCGAACGAGCTTCGATTCATCCAGGCTTTCTGCAACTGTTCCATTGCCGAAATTGATTTGGCGTTTATGTCGCCGACTCTAAACTTTGAGGTGGGCCAAATCGGCCAGTTGCCGATTATCCAAGATGAGGATGCCGAACCGACTGTCTGTTCACTCGTCGAAGACTCTCGCTCAATTTCCAAGGCGGACTGCGATTCGTTTGAAACCTCCTGGGATTTTAAACGTAATCCTCTTGTCTAGGTGATCGTCATGGCTGAAAAGAAGAGGCGCAAGCCTGTTGATAAGACTAAAATCGAATATGTCGAACCTAAGCCAAGCTGGATAAAGGCTGTTAAGGTTGATGACCATAACGACGTTATGGATTCTATTATTCAGTTTTTTCTGGTTGAATCCCCTTGTAAAGGTGTGAGTAGCAGAGGGCTATCGCTTCTTGATTATGGATGGGCCGATAGCACTCCTCCTAAATCCGGGTATCTTCACCGAAGATTATTGGAAGTGGCCAATCTCTGCGATGGGTCGACGCTATTTACGGCCACACGAAAAGAAGAGATGAAAAATAGGTTTGTTGATGCTGGTATGCCTGGAAATTTTGCTTCAACTTGTACCTCAAATCGCGTTGCGGCGCTCATCAGCAGCAATTTTGTGCTTGATTTATTTCGGATTATTAGAAATTCGTTGGCACATTGTCGCTTTCAAATGGTCGATAAGAACGGTGTAGATTTCATTGCTTTTGAAAACGGTATGCCAGGAAAAGATCTCATTGGAGTGGATTCATTTGAGGTGAGTTCTCGTTTATTTCTTAAATGCAGCACTCTAATTGATTGGATTGCTGTGGTTAAGTCCGAGGCTATATACGAGGCGGAAGAAATTGCCCACAAGAAAGAGGCCACAGAACGGGAGTGGGAAAACAAACGCCAATTGGTTTTGTCTCGAATATCGAAGGGGTCTTACTCAAATAAAGATGATCTCGGGAAGGACTGTGAGCTATCTAAGCGTAATTTAGATAAATTACTTGGTGAGCTGAAGGCCCAAGGGCTTATTGCTTATTCACGTTCTAATCGAAAATGGGAACTTACTGGTGACGCAAATCAGTGAGTAAGAGATGTTTCATCTTTGATTGCGAAGAACGGTGTGTCGAATGAGCTTCCAACGTTTTTTATCGCAAAGAGGCTCGCTGTCTCTCGAAAGTGACCTTTTTAATGAAATTAGTCGGCGTTTTTAAATGAGAGGGCGGTCAAATATGGCCACTTTACTTCAAGATAAATACGAGGCCCGCAAGGCCGAGGTCAATGCTCGCTTTGAGCAGCTTCGCGCTAACGAGGAAGAGCTCAACCGAATCTTTGCCAAGATTTACAACATGGAGGGGGAGGTGCCCATCGAGGTCGAGGATAAGTACGTTTCGGTGGCACGCGTCTTCGACACCGCCGACGAGATTCCCGAGAGCTATAAGGGCAACAAATACGTGCGTACCAAGCGCGACGAGGTCACCTCGCTCATAAGCTATGCCGTCGGCTGCATGTTTGGCCGCTATTCGCTGGATGTGGACGGGCTGGTTCTGGCCGATCAAGGCGCCATGGTCGACGACTATCTGGCCAAGATGCCCGATCCCGATCACGTGACCTTTATGCCAGATGGCGACAACGTGCTGCCCATTACCGACGACGAGTACTTTGACGACGACATCGTGCGCTATTTTATTGACTTTGTGCGCACCGTGTACGGCGAGGAGACGCTCGAGCAGAACCTGGCCTTTATTGCCGAGGCGCTCGGCGGCAAGGGCACCTCGCGCGAGGTCATCCGCACCTACTTTTTGAAGGACTTCTTTAAGGACCACTGCCAGACCTACAAGAAGCGTCCCATCTACTGGCTGTTCGACAGCGGCAAGAAGAATGGCTTCAAGTGTCTTGTTTACATGCATCGCTACCAGCCCGACCTGTTGGCTCGCATTCGCACCGACTATGTGCATGAGCAACAGGAGCGCTATCGTTCCCAGATCGGCTATGCCAACGATGCCCTTGCCGGTGCCGAGCGCGGCGAGCGCGTGCGTTTGGATAAGCGCGTCAAAAAGCTCAACGACCAGCTCAAAGAGACTATTGCCTTCGAGGAGAAGCTGCACCACTTGGCAGACCAGATGATTAAGATCGACCTGGATGACGGCGTCAAGGCCAACTACGCCAAGTTTCAGGATGTGCTGGCAAAGATCAAGTAACTGCAGATACGGTAAGGATATTCATGCCCAAGATCGATGTAGAAGAACAGCTCAAGCTGCGGTTTTTGCAACCGTTGCCCGCATGCGTGCCGCGTCGTGTGGTGGTTTGGCACGATGCGGACGGCGAGTTTGCCTCTGAGTTTGAGCGATTGGCTGCCGAGGGTTTCGACGGCGTGGGGGCCGATGCCGGCGTAATGCCTGCTCACGGTGACTTTGAGCGTCCGGTGCGCTTTGTTGAGGCCTGCGAGGGCCGCATGTTTGCCGTCAAGAAGCTCATCAACCGCGATGACCTTGCGAACGATATCTTGCTGTATCGCCGTTGCCCGCGCGGCAGGCTTGTGGGTGATTGGCTTGCCGATGTTGAGCTGTATGCCGATCAGTTCCAGGCTGACTATCTTTCGCTTTTGGCCGATCAGCTGGGCATCGAGAATATCGACGCCGTGCGCGAGAGCCTGCGCGAGCACAAGACCTTCTTTGATGCCAAGACCCGCTGTGCTAAGTTTGCCGCGTGCGTTCCGCACGCCGCGGGCGCATCCGATATCGAGCTTGGAATCCTTACGGTGATATTTGGCGGTAAAGAGCTTGGCGACGCGCGACCCGCGTTTGTGCTGCGCGGCTGTATGACCACGCTGCTGCACGAGGGTCCCGAGGCGCTGGCCGAGTTGATGGACAAGTACTGCGTGCGCGATGTGCTCTCTGCCTTTATGCTTCGCTGCTATGGGTTTGAGGTGCCGCTGTATGAGCGCGACTCATTGCTTATGCTTTCATCCCATGTGCTCCTTACAGCGGCGTCTACCGCGCTTCCCGAGGGAGCGCTCAAGGGACTCGAAAGCTATGTGGCTCCCGCCTACGGCCCCTATTGCCTTGAGGCGGTGCGCACGTGGGACCAGGCCGCCGATGCCCAGGCATCGAGCGAGGACCTATTTGAGATCTGCCGTTTGGTAGAGGATGCCCGTGGACTCTTTGCGCGGTTCGAGACCTTGCCGATCGATGTGCTGACCTCGCTTGATGTGTTTCCGTGCGTCAATGAGGCCGTGCTCTCGCAGCTGTTCTGCTCGTTTGCCCAGGGCGCGGACCGTGTTGAGGATGCGCGCACATTTGCTGCGCGCCGTTGCGACCTAAGCTGGTACCGTCGTGTCGAGAGCTACTTTGACTTGCTTGCTGCCGTGGCCGATATGTGCGCGTTTAGGCAGGCACACGCGGGCGGGTTCCATCTGGCGCAGCCCCAGCAGGTGTGGGATGCCTACACGTCCGATTGGTATGCCATGGATGCCGCCTATCGTCATATGTGCAACGCGTATCTGCGGGCGCGCTCCGTCGAGTGCGATGTACTCGAGGAGCCTGCCCGAGCCGTGGTGGACTGGGCGGAGAATCTCTACAGCAACTGGTTTTTGGCCGATGCCAATGCCTGCTGGACATCAGCTGCGCAAGGGGAGTGGGCCGATTGCGGCTACATCGATGGCCCTGCACGGCAGGATGAATTCTACTGGCATGTGCTGCCCACCTTTGTGGGGTCTGCCAAAACGACGGTCGTTATCGTAAGCGACGCGCTGCGCTATGAGGTGGCCCGTGATGTCGCGGCGCTTCTCGAGCGCGAGCGCGGCGGCAACGTCAGGGTTTCTAGCATGCAGGCGGTCTTTCCCTCCATCACCGAGGTGGGCATGCCCGCGCTGCTGCCGCACCAAGCGCTTGAACTTGCAGCGGATGGCTCGCTTGTGTTGGCTGACGGCATGCCCACTGCGACGACTCCGCAGCGCGAGGCCGTACTTACCCACGTTGAGCCCACGGCCCGCGCTTTGCGCTCGAGCGCATACCTCAACATGGCGGGAACCGAGCGCAAGGCGCTGCTCAAGGACTCTAAGCTCGTTTATCTCTACCACAACAAGATCGATGTTACGGGCGAGAAGGCCGCTACGCAGGATGACGTCTTCGATGCCTGTGCGGACACCGTGGAGGAACTTGCTGCGTTGGCGCGTCGCGTGTGCACCGACGCCCTGGGTGCGCGTGTTGTTATAACGGCGGACCACGGCTTTATCTACACGCGTCGGGAGCTCAGCGAGTGCCAGATGCTCGGCAAGCCGGACCTTCCCGTCCTTGACGCTCCCGTCATGTACGGCAAGCGTCATCTGGTGGTGCCCAACGAGGCCGTGGGCGAGCTTTCGGACGAGGTGCGTGGGGTGTTTGTTAATGTTAACATGGGACGTTTGTGCGCCGGCTTTGAGGGGTTTGCCCCGCGCGAGAACGTGCACTTTAGGCGTCCCGGCGGTACTAACAACTACGTCCATGGCGGCATGAGCCTGCAGGAGCTTTGCGTGCCCGTTATCGGATTTTGGCGTGCGCGCTCGGGTTCCAAGGACTTTGTCGATACGCGCGCAGCGACGCTGCGCGTACTGAGCGAGGGACGTCGAGTGACCAACTCGATCTTCTCGGTCAACTTGATCCAGGAAGAACCTGCCCAAGGCAAGGTCTTGCCGTGCGAGTACGAGCTGGTGTTTACCGATGCAAGCGGCAACGAGGTGAGTGATACGGTCAAGGCGCATGCCAACAAGACTTCTGTTAACTCGCAGGAGCGCGTGGTGCATGCCAAGTTTGCGTTGCATGCAGCGGATGGATTCTCGGCCAAGGGTCCGTACTATCTGGTCTGCCGCGAGCGCGAGACGGGCAAGATCGTTTGGCGCGAGACGTACACCATTGCTGTTTCGTTTGCCCCTGTTGCTGACTTTGGTTTTTAGGAGTGTGCCCTATGTTTGATAGCCATGACGACGATCTGTGGGAAGTTCCCTCGATTGATGTGAATGCGCCGGTGCAGGCTGCGGTGCCTGTAGGGGAGGTTGTGCCTGCCCCGGAGGCTGAGACTGCCGAGCCTGCTCCGGAGGCCGTGCCTGTCCCGGAGCCGACGGAGACCGCTGCGCCCGCCGAGGCCGAGGTGCCCGCTGAGGCCGAGGCGCCCGCCGAGGACGAGTCCTCGACCGATGGCTATGCCCAAGCCGTGGCCGAGGCTCCCGAGGACGACGGCTACGACATGGATGGACTGGACGGCAAGCTGCTCGAGCACTTTGGCGGCAAGATCGTGCGAAAGGACCTGACGGCCCTTATGAAGCGCGGCGCCAACGTGCCCACCTTTGTGCTGGAGTACCTGCTGGGCATGTACTGCTCAACCGACGACGAGGACGCCGTGGCGGAGGGCCTGGGGCGCATCCGCAAGATCCTCACCGATAACTACGTGCGTCCCGACGAGTCCGAGCGCATTAAGTCCAAGATTCGCGAGCTGGGTCGCTTTACCATCATCGATAAGGTGACGGCCAAGCTCGACGAGTACAAAGACATCTACGTGGCGTCGTTTGCCAACCTGACCATTGAGCCGTTTGTGATGCCGGCCGAGTACGTGCGCGACTATTCCAAGATTCTCCAGGGTGGTATTTGGTGCATTATGAGCATCGAGTATCGTCGTCCCATGGAAGAGGAAGACGAGTTTGGCATGGAAGTCTTTGGCGACGATGCGCCGCGCCGCTCCAAGGCCAAGCGCAAAAAGCGCGGACCCGAGGACTCTCCGTTTAGTGTGGCGTCGCTCACGCCCATCCAGATGCCCAACCTGGACCTGGACGCCATGATCGAGGAGCGTCAGTATTTCTCGCGCGACGAGTGGCTCAACATGCTGCTGCGCTCTGCCGGCTATGAGCCCAGCGAGCTTTCGGAGAAGGAGCGCCTGCACTTTATCGAGCGTATGGTGCCGCTCATCGAGCGCAACTACAATCTGTGCGAGCTTGGTCCCCGCGGCACCGGCAAGAGCCACATCTACAAAGAGGTTTCGCCCTACGCCATTTTGCTTTCGGGCGGGCAGACCACCACGGCCAACCTGTTCGGCCGCATGAACTCCATGCGCGCCGATCGCGTGGGCTTGGTGGGCCATTGGGATTGCGTGACGTTCGACGAGGTCGCCGGCATGCGCTTTAAGGACACCAACGCCGTACAGATCATGAAGGACTATATGGCGAGTGGCAGCTACGCGCGCGGCCGCGACCAGATTAACGCCGATGCCTCCATGGTCTTTGAGGGCAACATCAACGACACCGTGCAAAACGTCCTTAAGACCACGCACCTGTTTGATCCGTTCCCGCCGGAGTTTAACAACGACTCGGCCTTCTTCGACCGTATCCACTATTACCTGCCGGGCTGGGAGATTCCCAAGATGCGCTCGAGCCTGCTGACCGGGCATTACGGCTTAATCACCGACTGTCTATCGGAGTTTTGCAAGGAGATGCGCCGCAAGGACTTTACGCATCATATCGACCGCTACTTCCGCTTTAACAGCGACTTTAACAAGCGTGACGAGATTGCCGTGCGCAAGTCCTTTAGCGGCCTGGCCAAGCTGTTGTTCCCCGACGAGGCTATGGACAAGGACGACGTTCGTTGGCTGCTGGACTACGCTATCGAGGGCCGTCGCCGCGTAAAGGAGCAGCTCAAGATTATGGCGGGCGTCGAGTTTATCGATGTCAACCTGGGCTATATGGATGCCGACAATCCGCAGGACGTGCACGTGGTGCGCGTGCCCGAGCAGTCCGAGGATACGTTGATTCCCGATGGCCCGCTGCTGTCCGGTCACGTGTTTGGCGTGGGCAGGTCGCAGGGCGGCGAGGTTGCCGTGTACAAGCTGGAGAACAAGGCTGTCGCCGGAGAGTGCAAGTTTAAGCACGAGGGCGTTGCCTTTAACAAGCCGGTGCGCGATACGCTGGAGGCCGCGTTCGACAACTTTGTGAACCTGGCGAACCGTGTGGCGCCGGGCATGCACATTGGCTCAAAGGACTACCTGCTGTTCTATAACGACCTGCAGAGCAAGGGCCTGTCCGAAGAAGTCTCGCTTGCCGAGTTTGTGGGCCTGTGCTCCGCGGCGTGCAACCGCTCGGTGATGTCCGCGCTGGCGGTTCCGGGAATCTTGCGCATGTCGGGCTCTATGGATGAGATCCGCGGGCTCGAGGACATCATGCGCGTGGCCAAAAACGCCGGCGCCAAGCGCGTGATATTGCCGCTGAGCGCCATCGCGGGCCTGCAGAGCGTTTCGTCCGAGATTATCTCGGGGTTGAGCCCGGTGTTCTACATGGATGGCGACCCGGTCGATGCTGCGAAGAAGGCGCTGGATCTATAGGGATGCGAGCGCGCGGGCTTGCGTGCGCGAGGCGTTTGATGCGCACGTGAGCCCGCGAGCATGTTGGCGTGCTGCGCGTGAGGAGGCCTTGCCATGGCGGAAGAACGTTCTGTTGGCGAGCTGCTCGATGAGCTCTTTGGCTTTGAGTCGGTAGCCAAGCGTCAGACGGCGCTTGAGCAGTACGATCGCGGGGAGTTATTGCGCAAGGCGCGCTCCCGCGAGCTGCTGGCCGTGATCGGGGGTGTCGAGGCTGCCGAGCGTGTTGCGCGTGAGTCTGCCGTGCGGGCCGTTGACGGGTATGTGCGCCGCGTTGAATCTGAATCGCTTGCGCGCGCTCGCAAGCAGGTAGGCGTTGTGGGCACGTTGCAGATGGAGCGGCGCTACGCTGCCTTTTTGCGTATGGAGGACAAGGCCGAGCTGTTGGCCCGCTTGGAGCAGACGCTTGCGTTTATCGAGGTAAAGCTGCGTGCCAATACGGCGGACAGGGTTCGTGCGGCATACGATGCTGCGGGGGCTTTGGTGTTGCAGGGCGCGGCGCGTCTGAGTGACGTGCGCGTTGTGGATGCCGCACCCTTGGATGCCGATCTGCTATGCACGCAGCTGGAGCAGCTGCGTTGCGCCGCCGATACAACGGACCTTGCCGGCATGATCACAGCGACGTTTGAGTCCGAGCTGAGTGCGACCGGCCCGCAGGGTGCTGACGCGTTTGCGAGCGATGTGGCTGGCGATGTGGCGCTGGAGTGCGAGCTTACTAATGTGCGCGGCGCTGCGCAGCGAGCGCGCTTGGCAGCCCAAGCGTATCGGGCCGAGCGCGCTGCCCGTGTTGCAGGGAGCACGGTGAAGCCGGTATCGTTGCCGGAGTCTGCTCGCGTTGCGTGCGGGACGGGGTACGATGCCGGGGAGCTTTCCGAGTTGCTCGCTCAGGTAAAGAAGTCGTTTGAGACCTATAGGCGCGTTGTTGCCGGCGGCGGGTTGTTCTGTGCCTTTGGTGCCGGTTCGCTGCATGGGATTTGCTGCGGCAGTAGTTATTTCGACTACGATGATCGACTTGACGAAGACGTATTGGTGGGCGAGTACGACGGTGCTACCAGGCACAATGTTCGGCGCGAAGTTGCGATTCCCGAGCTTGTGGACGAGGCTTCGGCCGACGGCGGCGACTCGCTCGAGGTTGCCGTGGCGCGCATGCGTGAGTTTAACGGACGGCGCTACGATGGTGTGCTGGACGAGGATCCTGCGCGCCATGTGAATGCGTTTTGGTATGGACTCAAAAAGCTCAGCCAATATTGCGAGGCCGCTGTGCGTGTGGATGAGCGTGCCTGGGATTGCTTTATCGATAAAGTACAGTTTGCCTACGATGAGCCCGTGGGCCGTTTGGCCATGCAGATGGACGACAAGCAGGTGGCGGCTTTTGTTGCTGCTGTGGAAGTGCTTGACGCTGGTGAGTAGGGGTCTGATCCGGTAGGGGGTTTCACCATGAAGATCGATGTTGATGTTGACCAGCTGCGCGAGGGTTTGCTCGACCGTGCGGGGAGTGCAGCCGGCGTGGGCTTTCCGGCCGCCATGCTCGACGTAGTGGATATCGAGGACGAGTCGCCCCAAGAGCTGCTAGCCCGAGCCGAGCGCGAAGGCCTCGACCTCCGCGACTTTGCCGTCGACGATGACTAGGGTAGCTAATTTGAGACGAGGCGTCTGCACCCGCGGCTGCGCGAAGATGAACGATAAACCGTCGCAATGGAGTCTAATGAGCTCGCGACCGTTCTATTTTGACTGCCTGCTGGCTAAGTGAGTAGGCTTTATTGGAAATCCTGAGCACACGACAAATTTGCTTTAACAAACTCGCAGGTCACAGACTTGTGCTTTGGTGACGTGGTCGGCGATTCGGTAAAAGTCTACTCACTTAGTTTTGCGAGACGCAAATTGCCCGCAATGTAGCTAATTTGGGACGGGGGTCTTTTAGCTACCTGTACCTCCCCTAGAGGCTAGGTAGGAATTGCGGCAACGTTACGCATAAAAAATGCCGGGGGGATCCCCCGGCCCTTGACTGCCCTCCATAAAGGAACGCAATCCATTTATACCATGGTTGCGATAAGAACGGCTGGCTCACTCGATTCTCTTTTTCCTCAGCTTCTTGACGAAGTTCTTTTTGAATGGGGCAATCGAGCCGAAGAATTCCGTGTCTGTTTTGGTCGCTGTCCCATTCTGGAATTTAAGGAGCGTGAGCTCAATTCCGCAAATATAGTCGGCGACCTGGGAGAGTCGGTATGTCTTGGGCGAAGCGTCGCGATATACCGTGGCCTTTTGGGAAATGGCCTTCTCGATGGCACCATGAAGTGCTCGCGTTACAACGCTTTGGCCTCCGTCGTAGTAGATCTTAACGTGGTCAAAGCTCTGTATATACGCCAAGTGATCTCTGAGAAATATTGTTACGTCGCGCTCGATCTTTGCGGAGAGCTTTTGCGGTTCGTAAAGGCCCTGTTTCTTATCGTAGATGAAGGGCTGATAGGTGATGGGGGAGCGGTCTACAAACTGGCGGAATAGGCTGAGCCGTTTCTTTCTGTTGCGAATGTTGACCCATTGATAATCATCGTGACCAGTGAGAAGAGGCCCAAAATGAAATGGCATAATATCGAGCTCGCAGTCTTTAACGTTGCGCTCGTATGCGGCGATATTTGCATTTAGCTCTATTGCCTGCTCATGAAAAACAAGGGTAACGATGTAGTAGCGAGATACGGGACCCGCGTCACCAGATTCGTCGATAAAGATCGACAGTTCCGTCATGAGGTGACCTCCAATTACGCAAAAAAAATGCCGGGGGGAAGCCCCCGGCTCTTGGAGGTCCCTCTATTCGAGGGTACCAACCCTTTTATACCACGAGACGAGGAGTCTATTCAAGTAGAAATTGTAATAAGCAAACACATGTTCGTCAATCTACCTGCGGGTATAGGAATACAAGGAGGGGCTGGGGTAGCTGTGCCTCTGGCCCCTATGACGCCAGCGTGGCGATGACGGCTTCGTCGCCGGCGTATATTAGGGTGTTGCCATCGGGAATGATCGTTTGGCCGTCGCGCTTGAGCATCACTACAATAAACGGATGCTTGCCTTGCGGCACATCGCGCAGGCGCTGACCGGCCAGGCGACCGTGGGGCGTCACGGTGACCTCGCGCAGCGTAACCTCGGCACGCTCTTCGAACGTTGGGGCGGCCATCACCAGCAGATCGCCTTCCTGGATCACGGTGTCGCCATTGGGCAGTACCGGATGCGCCCCGTCGCGCAGCACCAGGACCACGAGCATGTCCGTCGCGCTGCCAATGTCCGCGAGCGAGCGTCCGGCAAACGGATGGCCAGCGCCCACCTTGAGCTTTACAAACGACATGCCGTCCTCGTCGCGGTGGTCGTTAAAGGTGCGGCGCACGTCGCCGGTCGCATCGATCATATCGAGCTTCTTCGCCACCGCCGGCAGCAGCGAGCCCTGCACCACGATGCTCGACGCGGCAATCACAAACACCAGGTCAAATAGGTCGTGTCCGCCGGGAACGCCGGCCACCACGGCAAAGAGACTAAAGACGACCGAAGCTGCTCCGCGCAGGCCCGCCCAGCTTACGAGCGCGACCTGGCTGGGATTCGTCTTAAAGGGCGCTAGGAGCACGCCGACGGCGATGGGGCGGCTCACGAAGAGCATGAACGCCATGAGCGCCAGGCCCGGCAGCAGCATCTGCGGCAGGCGTGCGGGCGTTACGAGCAGGCCGAGCAAGAAGAAGATGGTCATCTCTGCCATCTCGGTGAGGGTGTCGAAGAAGTGCGCCATCTCGACCTTACCGGTGATGTCGCTTGCGCCCAGCACAATGCCTGCAAGGTATACGGCCAAAAAGCCGTTGCCGCCCAGGTAGCTCGGCAGCGCGTAGGCGACGATGGCCACGGCGAACAAGAAGATGGTCTGCGCGCCTTCGGCCGTTGCGTGTGCGCGCTCAATCAGACGGCTGGATGTCCAGCCGATGGCAAGGCCCAACCCCACGCCCAGGATGATCTGCTTGGTCAGCAGCACGGGAATGTCGATATTGCCGCCCGCCGCGAGGGTCGCGAGCACGGCGGTGAGCATGTAGGCGACGGGGTCGTTGGAGCCCGATTCGACCTCGAGCAGCGAGTCGGTGCCGCCCCTCAGCGAAAGGCTGTGCTCGCGCAGAACGCTAAAGACGCTGGCCGCGTCGGTGGACGCCACGACCGATCCCAGCAGCAGGCCGCCGATCCAGTCGAAGCCCAGCACAAAGTGGGCGAACACGCCGGTGATGCCTGCGGTGATGACGACGCCGAGCGTGCTCAGCAGCACCGCCGGCGCGGCGACGGGCTTGGCGCGGTCTATGTTGGTGTTAAAGCCGCCGTAGAACATGATGAACAATAGCGCCGTGCTACAGACGGTTTCGGTGAGTGCGTAGTCGCTAAAGTCGATATGCGCCGGGCCGTTGACGCCCAACAGCATGCCGAGCGCGATAAAGATAAGCAGGGTGGGGAAGGGGAGCTTTTTGCCGACGGGTTTGATGGTCAGGCACAAAATGATGACGAGGCCGATAAAAAGAAGGATCTGGTTCATGGATGGTGTCCGCTCCTGGGTGGTTGGCGTGGCACGGTTAGTTGTCTGCGGTTATTTGTACCCAAAGGTGGTGGGTTTATGGGGTTGGATTGCGGGCGTGCGCGATATCGTCATAGACGGCTGCCGTCTTTGCCTCTGCTCGGAAACCCTTTCCAGCTTTATTGCAACGGAGTACAATGGGTAACGTTTAAGTTCAACTTGAAGTTTTAGTTGCGGTTCCGGGCTTCGGTCGCAAGGTAGGGAAAGGCGTTCCATGGCGATCTATGTGACATCTGATGCTCACGGACACGTGCATGCGCTTGACGAGGCCCTGTCTAAGATCTCGTTGACGTCCGACGACACGCTGTACGTGCTGGGCGACATGATCGATCGCGGGCCCGATCCGGTCGGCGTTATTAAGCTCGTGCGCTCGCTGCCTAACGCCCGCGTTCTCAAGGGCAATCACGAGCAGATCATGCTCGATGCCATCATTGGCCAGGATCCGCTCGATGCCGAGACCTGGGATATCAACGGTGGCTGGACGACGCGCGAGCAGCTCAACGACATGGAATTTGAGGCATACGAGGAGCTCGTGCGATGGATGGCCGCGCTGCCGCTCTACGCGGTGGCCGAGACCGAGGAGCGCCCGTATCTGCTGGTACATGCTGGAATCGAGATGAAGGCGGCGCGCGCGTTTTTGCTTGAGCATGGCGTCGATTGTGCCGATGGCGTTGGAGCGGTGGGTGCCGATCGCGAGCTGCTGCAGCAGATGCTCGCGGTGCAGTCGGCCGATGACCTGCTGTGGATTCGTCACGGCTATTGGGATGCGCCGACCGGGCTGCTTTCTGCCGAGGGCAAGGGTCCGGTCGTGGTGAGCGGTCACACGCCAACGGTGTCGCTCGGGCGTTATTGCGAGGTCGGTGGTCTTGCGGGGCTCGATGAGGAGTCGGGCCGCGGGCAGATCGTGCGCCTGGGCGGCGAGGATGCCGCCGGTGTGCCCGATCGCATCGACATCGACTGCGCTGCCGCCACCGGCTCCGAGTTCGGTCGCGTGGGCATCCTGCGGCTCGATGATGGGGCGGAGTTCTACGCGAATATTCGCCCCGGGGAATAACGGCGCAAGAGGTTGGCGCCAAAACATCGACGTTTCTTTCCCCAATGTACCAAGGTGGGCGTTATACGCCGTACGGGTTGCGGTCGCGTTCTATGCGCTGGCGAATGTGGGCGTATTCGACAATCAACAGCACCAGGAGTAGGGCCATGATGGCTAGGTAGCTCACCACAGCGCCCATCAGACCCAGTAGCTTAATCAGGATCACCGGCAGCACCACGCTTACGGCGAAGCAGATCAGGTAGATTTTGGTGACGTCGCCGGCATGGCGCAGCACCGTGATAATGGCGTAGATAAAATCGATGGCCGCGGTTACGCCGCCGGCGACGACCATCAGCAGCGCCAGCGTACGGTAGCGTTCAAAGCTTAGGCCGTACATAAAGCTCATGAGGGGAATACCGGGACCTGCCATAAATGCGGCGCACACGCCGGTGATGACCACGATCAGCGCCATAACGGCAACAATAATCAGGTCAAAGCGACGACGCTTGCGAGGATTAGCCCAAATGCTCGACAAGCGCAGGAGCTGCGGTTTATAGATAAATCCAATGCTCAGCAAAATAGCCTGCGCCGGAAAGAACAGGGCATTAAAGTACAGCTGATATTTGTATGCCAGCGTGCCTTCCATCACAAACTTGGGCATGCTCTCAATAAGGTTGAACAGGAACAGTGCACCAAAGAGCGGGGCGCACTGGACAAACAGGTGGCCGACCTCGCGCAGGCTCACGTGGCGCGATTTTTCGGTCTCGAGCAGGGCAAGCGGCGCGGTGACCAGCACGAGCGAGGCGATGGCGGTGACACCCATGGCCATGGCCGCGATGGGCATGCTGCGCGTGAGGAACAGTGCCACGCTAAAGACCGCGATGACGCCGGCGGAACGCAGCGTTTGGCTCATGCCGGCCAAATAGAGCTTGTCGGCCTGCTGCAGGCGGCCCTCGTACACGTCGGCGATGCCGTCGATCACCTTATAGAGGTAGACGCCCAGGCCGATCGTGGCCATCTGCGCATCGTAGCCGCGGGCGCTGCTGTATACCAGGCCGCATGCCAGCGCGAGCGCTCCGCAGAGCCAGCGGTTGAGCTGGTAAGAGGCAAAGGACGTCTTTTCGTCGATGTCCGAGACCTGGAAATTGCGCACGCCGTAGTTGCACGCGATCATGATGAGCGTGCCGGTGACAAAGGCGATGGAGAATTTGCCAGCCTCCTCGGCGCCCGCGAGCTGTGTGGACACGATGGTGAGCAACGGAAACGCCATGCCCCACACGGCGGTGCCCAGGGTATTCCAAAGGTAGTCGCGACGGGTGGCGTGATCTTCGTACTCGGCTTCTTGCGTGGAGAAGCCGCCGCCGTAGACGGCTCCGAGCAGGCGGTTCCACCAGGCATTGACCATGCGGTGGATGGGGCCGGGCTGGCGATTGCGCTCGCGGCGACGGCGTGTGACCTGGCTGCTGTCGGGACCGCCGGCGTTACGCTGGCTTAGCTCTTGGATTCGTGCGAGCTCCTCGGCGGTGTGCGATGCGGGGAACAGGCCGTTCTCGATGCGTCCGCCCTGCCCGTGCGCCCCGTCCGATACGGTGGGGTCGGCGACGCCATTGCGGCGGGCGATGGCGCGGCGAATGCTATCGATGGGCGTGATGCTCAAAGCGGAGTCCTTTCTATTGCTGCGCTCTAGTATAGACGCGACGGTGTTCGTTCGTGTTTTTGAACAGGTTGTTCGATAATTTCGGCGGCGCCATTCAGTAGACGGCATTTGGGGACGTTCCTTATGTGCCGGCACTTTGGGAACGTCCCTAAGTGCCGGCATCCGGGGTCGCTCCTTGGTTGTTGCCTGTTCAAGAGTGTCCCTAACGACTAGGCCGCTTGCGTGCGATTTTTGACCGTTGGGCGGGCGCTTCGCCGTTGCCGCAAAAACGTTTTTGCATATCGGGTACAACGGGCTTTACGTGAGTAAAGTGCGCGCCTCGTCCACGTGTCGCGCTTTTAAAGGAGGCCCCATGCCAGGTATTACCCCTGCAGAAGTTCTGTCCAACTTTGGCATTACGCTGGTCGAAGATCCTGCCGAGAACCAGCCCCGCCTGCTGGTCGACCTGCCGGCAGCCGAGCTCGTCGAGCACGCCATCCGTCGCAACGAAGGTCGTATGGCCTCCAACGGCGCGCTGGTGATCGAGACGGGGGAGCGCACTGGCCGCTCGCCTAATGACCGCTTTATCGTTGACACCCCCGATGTTCACGACAAGATTGCCTGGGGTGCCGTCAACCGCCCGCTGTCTGTCGAGAGCTACGAGGCCATCAAGGCCGGCATCGTCGACTATCTCAACGAGCGCGACGTGTTCGTCACTCGCGGTATGGCCGGTGCCGACCGCAACCATACGCGTCGTCTGCTTGTCGCCTGCGAGCGTGCCAGCCAGGCGCTCTTTATTAAGCAGATGCTCGCCCGCCCGCTTGCCCGTGAAATCGCACGCACCGGCGAGCCGGACTTCTGCGTGCTCGCCGCTCCCGGCTACCAGTGCGATCCCGCCATCAAGGGCCTCAACTCCAGCGCCGCCGTGGTCATCAACTTCCAGGAGCGCGTGATTTTGGTTGCCGGCACCGGTTACTCCGGCGAAATCAAAAAGTCCATCTTCAGCGTCATGAATTACCTGCTGCCCGTCGAGGACGACGTGCTACCCATGCACTGCTCGGCCAGCATGGATCCCGTCACGCACGAGACCGCCGTGTTCTTTGGCCTTTCGGGCACGGGCAAGACCACGCTTTCGGCCAACCCCACGCGGCTGCTGATCGGCGACGACGAGCACGGTTGGTCCGACATGGGCATCTTCAACATCGAAGGTGGCTGCTACGCCAAATGCGAGGGCCTGGACGCGTTCCACGAGCCCGAGATCTTCAACGCTGTCCGCTTTGGCGCGATCTGCGAAAACGTGGTGCTCGACGAGAACCGCAAGCCCAACTACGACGACATCTCGATCACGCACAACACGCGCGTGGCATACCCTGTGGAGCACATTCCCAACGCGTGGACCAAGGGCATGGGCACCACTCCAAGCGTCGTGCTCTTCCTGACCTGCGATGCCTTTGGCGTGCTGCCGCCCATCTCGCGCCTGACGGCCGACTCCGCCATGTATCACTTTGTGACGGGCTTTACGGCCAAGATCCCCGGCACCGAGGTCGGCGTCACCGAGCCCACGCCCACGTTCTCTTCGCTGTTTGGCGAGCCGTTTATGCCGCTCGACCCCATGGTCTATGCCAAGATGCTCGGTGAGCGCATCGCCGACGGCCGCACGCGTGTGTACCTGGTCAACACCGGCTGGATCGGCGGCGGCTACGGCGTGGGTCATCGCATCGAGCTTGCCTACACGCGCGCCCTGGTGGCCCGCGCCCTCGACGGTACCATCGAGGACAGCGAGTTCGTGCACGACGACATCTTTAACGTCGACATTCCCACCACGTGCCACGGCGTACCCGACGGCATCCTGGTGCCGCGCCAGTATTGGCAGAGCACCGCTCGCTACGACGAGGCCGCGCACAACTTGGCCGTGATGTTCGAGGAGAACTTCGAGAAGAAGTACTCGCACCTGCCCGAATCCGTCAAGGCCGCCGGTCCGCACGCTCAGGTGCACGCCGACGCCCGTCATCGCGGCCACGGCCTGCTGGGACTTCGCCACTAGCGTCGCCTCAGACCCAAAACCACCATAAAGGGGACAGGCGCCTTTGTGGTGGTTTTACTCGCGCGGATGACTCGGGTTACAATACGCCTAACATATCGCTCCCTTCTCCGGATGGGGGCAGCGTAAGCGCTCTTGTGGCGGCACCGTAGGACTTTGAAGGTGGCCGTCGTAAGGGCACTTTTTGTTTAGGCACCCGGGCTCGGGCGCATGCTATGAAGGGAGAGCACATGAAGAGTTTCGTTGCCGAGGATTCGTTTTGGGAGCTATTTCCGCAGGCGGCTGTCGGTGTTGTGGTCGTAAAGGGCATGAAGCCCGCGGCTCAGATTCCTCAAGAGGACGTGGACGCGATTGCGGCGTTGCTCGACCGCGCCAATATCGACGCGGAGCGTCATCTGACCAGCGATACTATCAGCGAGAATGCGCCGGTTAAGGCATGGCGCGAGGCATATCGCCTATTCAAGACCAAGAAGGGCGCGCGTTGCTCAATTGAGAACCTGCTCAAGCGCGTGCTCAAGGGCAAACCGGTGGGCCACATTACGCCCGCGGTGGACATCTACAACACGGTGTCGCTGACCTACGCGCTGCCCGTTGGCGGCGAGGATCTACATGCTATCGAGGGCGATCTGCGGTTGGCGGTGACCGACGGTGGCGATTCATTTCTGCCGCTTGGCGAGGAGACAGATGACCCGACGCTTCCCGGCGAGCTCGCCTACATCGATGATGCGGGCGCCGTGTGCCGCTGCTGGAACTGGCGCGACGGCGTTCGCACGGCGCTGTCCGACGATTCGGCCGATGCGTTCCTGGCGATTGAGTGTGTGGAGCCCGAGCGGATGGGGGATTGCCAGGCCGCGATCGATCGCTTGGCTGAGTTGCTCGAGCGCTATCTGGGAGCGACGGTTGTCGTTAAGACGCTTGTGACCCGCGACAATCCTTGCGTGGAGCTGTAGCGAAGTCTGCGGATCAAACTCGATGCCCCAAACCACCACAAAGGTGCCTGTCCCCTTTGTGGTGGTTTTTATGTTGATGGGTTAACAAATGGGATATTTGGGTATGGGTGTTGCCTTGTGCGGCTAAGATGTTTACCCGTAAGCATTATGCAAGCGAAAGGCGGTCGTCTCCCATGCAGCAGAACGACGAGACACGTTTCGAGGACTTTGTCGGACTGATCAGCGGGCTCTACAAGGAGATCCAGCGCATTAAGACATCCGAGGGCGCAAGGCTGGGCCTCAAGGGCTCCGACGTTATGTGCCTGTACTATCTTGAGCGCAGCAAGGACGGCCTGACTGGTGCTGACCTGGCTCGCATGGCAGGCGTGACCCGTGCCGCCGTCTCGCGCACGCTCGCGCATCTGGAGGAGGGCGGTTACGTTGAGGTCGATGATTCGGGCGATGCCGCCGTTAAGTATCGTGCTCCGGTGCGCCTGACCGCTCTAGGCGGCGAGAGCATGAGCGAGGCGGACCGCATCATTCGCGAGGTGCTCGATACCACCGGTAAGGCTATGGGTGTGGAGCAGCGCGAGCAGATGTATGCGTCGCTGCGCACGATTCTCAACACCTTGCGCGAGATCTAGAGCCGCGCTGGAGCTAGCTTTCAGCCAAGAACTGCATCGTCCCGTTTGAGCGCGTACGCCGTGCCGGGACATTGCTGTCAAAATTCCCTGCGCGAGACCTGCGCAAGAAAGGATTCGTTATGTCCGTCCGCATTATTACCGATTCCGCAAGCGATATGTCGCCGGCGGAGCACCCCGCTCTGCGCGTTCTGCCGCTGTCCGTCACCTTTGGCACCGATGTGTATATGGATGGCGTCGACATCGATCACCAGCGCTTTTACGAGATGCTCGTGGAGCGCGATGAGCTGCCCAAGACCGGCCAGGTCAACCCGTACGCGTTTTCGCAGGCGATTGCCGAGGCGCGTGAGGCCGGCGATGAGGCTGTGATTATTACCGTGGGCGCTAAGCTTTCGGGCACCAATCAGAGTGCCCGCACCGCACTTGCCGAGGCGCCGGGCGGCGACATGTTCGTCGTGGACAGCAATAACGTGACCTTGGGCGAGCGCGTGCTGGTCGAGTATGCGCTGCGCCTGGTGGACGAGGGCCAGGGCGCGGCTCAGGTTGCGGCGGCTGTCGAGGCCGTGCGCGACCGCGTGGTCGTCATCGGCCTGCTCGAGACGTTGGAGTACCTGGTGCGCGGCGGTCGCCTGTCTGCTGCGGCCGGTGCCGTGGGTACGCTGCTCAACGTAAAGCCCGTGGTGGCTGCCGAGGACGGTCTGATCGTGCAGCTGGGCAAGGCGCGCGGTTCCAAGAACGGACGTAACCTGCTCAACCAGAAGGTCGAAAAGGCGGGCGGCATCGACTTTTCCATGCCGCTGGCGCTCGGCTATACGGGCCTTTCGGATGCGGTGCTCAAGAAGTATATCGAGGACAGCGCGGCACTGTGGGCTGGCCACACCGAGGGCGAACTGCCCGTTCACACCATCGGCGCCACCATCGGCACCCATGTAGGCCCCGGCGCCGTAGCCGTAGCCTTCTTCCAGCCCGTTAACTAGCCCACCTGCCAAAACCACCACAAAGGGCGGGCACCTTTGTGGTGGTTTATGCTATTCCGGGTGGAAGGGAGCGAGCAATGGCGTCTGAGGGCTTTTTTGATCGGGTGTACGAGGTGGTCGAGCAGATTCCCGAGGGGATGGTCGCCACGTATGGTCAGGTGGCGCTGCTTGCTGGACGTCCACGAAGTGCGCGGTACGTGGGGTATGCCCTGCATGGCAATCCGCGCCCCGGCGAGATTCCCTGTCACCGCGTGGTGTTTGCCGATGGCCGCATATGCGATGGTTTTGCTTTTGGCGGTCCCGATGCTCAACGTGAGCTTTTGCTAGGGGAGGGTGTGGCGTTTAAGGACGACATGCACGTCGACTTGGCCGCCTGTCGCTGGGCTGCAGGGCTCTAGCGGCTCTGCCGTGGCTTAAACCACCACAAAGGTGCCTATCCCCTTTGTGGTGGTTTTGGCAGGTTTACCGAGGTTAACTTATGGAGAAGGTATGTCGGCGCGGTTTGTCGCAGCAAAGTAAACCACGGTGAACTATATTGTTTTCAGCAACGGAGCAGGCAATAGGCGATGAAAAAGCCTGCCCTGTTGAGTTTGATTCGCATTCCTCCCCTCTGTGCGATTCAACGGTGTACTTCGGGAACAGGCCCGCTGGCAACTATCTGCCAGCGGGCCTGTTCCTGTTTCGGTGAGGATTCAGCCTCACCGTCTATGTTGTGCGAAGGCGCTTTGCCTAGTACACCATGCCCATGGCGTCCTGAACCTCGGCAAGGGTCTGCTCGGCGATCTCATTGGCGCGACGGTTGCCCTCGTGCAGCACGTCCTTCACGTAATCCAGATCGTTCTCATAGCGCTGGCGACGCTCGCGGATCGGCGCGAAGTACTCGTTGACGGCCTCGGTCACGTACTTCTTGAGCTGGCCGGAGCCACCCATGCCAATCTCCTCGGCAATCTCGACTTCGGAACGGCCGGTGCAGATGGCGGCCGTCGAAAGCAGACCGGACACGCCGGGGCGGTTCTCGGGATCGAACGTGATCATGCGCTCGGAGTCGGTCTGGCTCTTCTTGATGCGCTTGGCCGTCTCCTCGGCGGTCATCGAGATGTTGATGGCGTTACCGTAGCTCTTGCTCATCTTGCGACCGTCCAGGCCCGGCAGCAGCGGGGTCTCGGACAGCAGTGCG
>NZ_QSJB01000011.1:0-46030 GCF_003469285.1 Collinsella sp. AM31-2AC | reverse complement strand
ATCTCGACTTCGGAACGGCCGGTGCAGATGGCGGCCGTCGAAAGCAGACCGGACACGCCGGGGCGGTTCTCGGGATCGAACGTGATCATGCGCTCGGAGTCGGTCTGGCTCTTCTTGATGCGCTTGGCCGTCTCCTCGGCGGTCATCGAGATGTTGATGGCGTTACCGTAGCTCTTGCTCATCTTGCGACCGTCCAGGCCCGGCAGCAGCGGGGTCTCGGACAGCAGTGCGTCGACCTCGGGGAACACCTTGCCGTAGCGGTTGTTAAAGCGGCGGGCGATGGTGCGGGTGAGCTCGATGTGCGGCAGCTGGTCGCGACCGACGGGCACCACATTGCCCTTGCAGAACAGGATGTCGCAGGCCTGGTGCACCGGGTAGGTGAGCAGAAGGCCGGTGAGCTCGTGGCCCGAGGCCTCCATCTCGGCCTTGACCGTGGGGTTGCGCGCCAGCTCGGCCTCGGAGACCAGCGACAGGAACGGCAGCATGAGCTGGTTTGCGGCGGGTACGGCGGAGTGCGCGTAGATCATGGTCTTGTCGGGGTCGATGCCGCAGGCAAGGTAGTCCATGACCATGTTGTACACGTTGTCCTGGATGTGCTCGGTCGTATCGCGGTCAGTGATGACTTGGTAGTCGGCGATGAGCACGTTGGTCTTGGCGCCCATGTTCTGCAGCTCAACACGGCCCTTGAGGGTGCCGAAGTAGTGACCCAGGTGCAGACGGCCGGTGGGGCGGTCGCCGGTGAGCATGGTGAACTTCTCGGGCGTTTTGGCCAGGCCCTCGCGAATGGCGTTGCTCTTTTGCAGCGCGACTTCGTAGCTGTTCTCGTTTGGCATGATTGCTCCTAACGTATGTTCATGGGTCAAGATGATAACGCGTTTATTGGAGGGGCGGGTCGTAAGTAGGCGAGGGGCGGGAGAGCGGCGGCTTGTGCGATGGGCGCGGCGTGGCTGCACGTTTGGCCGGCGGCGTCTGGACGCATCCTCGGCAGCTTACCCTAGCGCCTGTGGTGGCGCTCTTCCTTGCGTTCTTCTGCTGCCTGCTCCTCTTGCTTAAAGGCGGGATCGTCGGGGGTGACGAGCTCGTCCTCGTGCGTGCGCTTGTTGTAATGGTGACGCAACACGGGCTCAAACAGATGCAGATGCTTGGCAAAGGCCGCCGAGCCAATGGCGAGCACGGTAAAGATGAGCACGCGCATGGGCACCTCGACCTGGTTGATCGCGGCGGCGCCGGCCGAAAGCATAATGCACCAGGCGTAGATGAGCAGCACAGCCTGCTTTTGGTTGTAGCCCTCTTGGATCAGGCGGTGGTGGATGTGGCCCTTGTCGGCCTGCCCGATGCTAATGTGGGCGCGCTTGCGGCGCACGATGGCGCTAAACGTGTCGATGATGGGCACGCCGGCAACGATGAGCGGGATGATAAGCGAGGTGAGCGCGGCGGTGCGGCTCACGTTGAGTAGCGAGATGGAGCCCAGCGCAAAGCCCAGAAGCAGCGACCCCGAGTCGCCCAAGAAGATGCTTGCGGGGTTGAAGTTGTAGCGCAAAAAGGCCAGACAGGCGCCAAAGAGCGCAATGGAGAGCGCGGCGGCGTCGATGCGGCCCGAGAGAACGGCCATCGAAAACATGGTGAACGACGCGATGCCGCAGATGCCCGTGGCTAAGCCGTCGAGGCCGTCGATGAGGTTAATGATGTTGGTGAATGCCACCAGATAGATCACGGTGATGGGGTAGGCGAGCCATCCGAGCATGATTTCGCCGGGGGCAAACGGGTTGACAATGACGCCGATGCGCAGGCCACCCACGCAGGCGATGAGCGCAGCGAGGACCTGTCCGGCCAGCTTTTGCTTGGGCTTGAGCTGGATGACGTCGTCGATAGCGCCGGTCGCAAAGATGACGGTAAAGGAGAGCGCCAGCATGGGATAGCTAATGTGAAGGCGCGGGTGCGGCACCAGGACGGGCGGCCAGCCTAGGTGCCAGGTGCCTAGGATTTGCACAATGCAGGCAACGACCAGGCCCAAAAACACCGCCGTTCCGCCCAAACGCGGGATGGGCTTGGTGTTGATGCGGCGCTTAGAAGGATAGTCGACGGCGTCGAGCTTAATTGCCAAGCGCTTGACCAGGGGCACCATGAGGAAGGTCGTGATAAAGGCCGCCGCTGCCACGCATAGGTACGGTATGTAGCTCGGGGATGAAGCCATGAATCTAAAAACCGCCAAGCGTCGAAGGAAAAGGTCAGAAGAACGCCATGCGCAAAGGGCATAGCCGAACCATGATACTCGACCACGGGGGGTGCATGGAATTGCATGCAGCGATAATCACGCGCTTACCAGATATTGGGATGTTGTCGATGGCTTGTCGGGATACCGGCGGGGATCCATATGGGCTGTAATGGTGGTTTTCGGCAAATGAAAACCACCCCCCACGTTACGAAAATGAACCCACCTAAAACAGGTGGGTGCCCTCATCGACTGTTCCAGCGTCCTTAACAACGAAGGATACCTGTACTAGGTACGACTGTGTGGGCTCCCTAAATAAACGCGACGGTTCACCCAGTTGCTCCGCGGGGGGCGGAATACCTACATCATAAAGCGGCACTTTGTCGATTCCAGTCTTGACATTATAAAAATCGTGTCGGACGATTACGGCGCCTTGGGCTCGAGCCGTCTGTGCGGTTGGTCCCTTTACGTTTGAGCTGCTGAATCATTGTTTTGGAGCATGTTTTTATGCCGACGTCGTTGACCGAACTTTTTTCGCCCGCCTGCCATTTGTGTCCGCGCCGTTGCGGTGCGGCGCGCGACGAGGGCACGCGTGGCGTGTGCGGCGCCGACAACACGCTTAAGGTGGCCCGCGCAGCGCTTCATATGTGGGAGGAGCCGCCTATCTCGGGCGAGGCCGGCTCGGGTACGATTTTCTTTAGCGGCTGTTCGCTCAAATGTATCTACTGCCAAAACCACGAGATCTCGACGGGCAATTTCGGTCTTGAGATTTCGCCCGAGCGTTTGGTCGAGATTATGCTGGAGCTGCAGGACCAGGGCGCCAATAACATCAACCTGGTGACGGCGACGCACTATGCGCACCTGTTGCCTGCCACGATTGCCGCGGCACGGACGCGCGGGTTGGTCATCCCAATTGTCTACAACACGAGTGGTTACGAGCGCGCGAGTGCCGTGGCGGCGCTGGGCGACCTGGTCGACGTGTGGCTTACGGACTTTAAATATGCCGATGCCGGGCTTGCGCAGTCGCTTTCTCATATTAAGGACTACCCGCGCGTGACCGTGTCGGGTCTGGCCCAGATGGCGCGCGAGATTGAGCGCCGCGGGGGAGAACTGGTAGACGAGGACGGGCTCATGAGGCGCGGCATGATCGTGCGTCACCTGGTGCTGCCGGGGCATGCCGACGATTCGTGCCGCGTGTTAGACCTGGTGTGGCAGACGGTGGGCGACGTGCCGATCTCGGTCATGAACCAGTACACGCCCAATGCACTCATGCGCGAACAAGGCGGCGACCTGGCGCGCGCCGTGACGCGCGAGGAGTATGAGCAGGTGCTCGACCATGCCGACGACCTGGGCTTTACGACGATGTTTTGGCAAGAAGGCGGCGCGGTAGACGAGAGCTTTACCCCGGCGTTCGATACCACCGGTGTTCTTACTAGTGCTCAAACCAGCTAATCTGGGACGAGGCTCTTTGAGTAGTCTTTTTGGGACGGGGCTGTTTTAGCTACCCCTGCCGCTGTTCGACCAAACCGTTCGCGTTGTCTGTCGGGGTAGCTAAAACAGCCGCGTCCCAAAAAGACTGGGTATTGGGCGTTGACAGTTGGCGAGCCGTAGGTAAAATATCAACTTGTCCTGGGGACGTAGCTCAGTTGGGAGAGCGCTGCCGTCGCATGGCAGAGGCCGAGGGTTCGACTCCCTTCGTCTCCACCCTTGGATTTGATAAGCCGCTGACATTGTGTCGGCGGCTTTTTTTAAAAGAAAGGGCTGTACCATGGCCAAGCTTGAGTCCCAACCACTGTCTGCCGAGGAACGCGCCGAGTTGGAAGAGCTCCGCGCCGAGAAAGCTCGTCGCGAGGCCCAGGAAGAGGCACGCCGCGAGCGTGAGGAGCTGGCCGCCCTGCGTGCCGAGTGCGAGAAGGCCGAGGAGGCCGCTGCGAACGTCGCCCCCGCGCCCAAGCCCGCCGCCGCGAAGCCCGCGCCCACCGCACCTAAACCTCAGCCTAAAAAGGTCGCTCGTTCCAAGTCCGTCGAGCCCAAGCCGAGCCGTGACGAGATGACCTTTGCCCAGCGCATGGTTACCTCCAAGGAGCCCACGGGCGAGAACGAGATCCCTGGCATGGCGCCGGCTCAAAAAATCATCATTGTCCTTGCCCTCATCGCGTTTGTCATCTTTATGGGCTACACGATCCTGACCAGCATGGGCCTGCTCTAGCCCATTCGCGCTGGGTGCCATGCCCGAACACTCTGCCCTTTTCCAACCCTCAACCTCTGCACAGCGCATCCGAAAGGTCGCCCCATGGCTTTGACCGACATCTCGCATCCCACCGACATTGCAATGCTCACCGATCTGTACGAGCTCACTATGGCCCAGGGCCTGTGGGAGAGCGGCAAGGCCAATGAGCAGGGTTGTTTTACCGCGTTTTACCGCGACCATCCTTTTGGCAGCGCCTATGCCGTCATGTGCGGCACCGCCGAACTGCCCGAGCTGGTCGAGAATCTGCGCTTTACGCCCGAGGATATCGACTACCTCGCCTCGCTCCAGGCCCCGGCCGGCGGCGCGATGTTCAAGCCTGGATTCCTCGACTACCTGCGCGATTTTCGTGCGCATGTAAACATCGACGCCGTGCCCGAGGGCGAGCTCGTCTTTCCGCGCGAGCCCATGGTTCGCGTCACCGGCCCCGCGCTGGAGTGCCAGCTGCTTGAGACGGCGCTGCTCAACATCGTTGGGTTCCAGACGCTTGTCGCCACCAAGACGGCGCGCGTGGTGCTGGCGGCGGACGGCCGTCCCGTTGCCGAGTTTGGCCTGCGCCGCGCTCAGGGTCCCGATGGCGGCTTGGCCGTCGCGCGCGCGAGCTACGTTGCCGGCTGCTCCTCTACATCCAATGTGCTCGCCGGCCGCCGCTACGGTATTCCCGTCTTTGGCACGCATGCGCACAGCTGGGTGATGAGCTTCGATTCCGAGCTCGAGGCATTCCGGGCTTTTGCCAAGTCGAGTCCCAAGAACTGCACGCTGCTCATCGACACCTACGACGTACGTGAGGGCTGCGAGCATGCCATTACGGTTGCCAAGGAGATGGAGGCGGCAGGCGAGCGTCTGTCGGCTATTCGCATCGACTCCGGCGACCTCGCCAAGCTCTCCAAGTATGTGCGCGGCCGTTTTGATGCCGAGGGCCTGCCCTATGTGGGGATCTCGGTTTCTAACGATCTGGATGAGTACACGATTCAGTCGCTGCTCGACCAGGGCGCGCCCATCGATAGCTTTGGCGTGGGTACCAAGCTTGCGACCTGCTATGACCAGCCGGCGCTGGGCGGCGTGTACAAGCTTTCCGCCCGCCGTGCGAGCGAGGCAGATCCATGGACGCCGGTGGTCAAGCTCTCTGAGCAGCCATACAAGCGCACGATCCCGGGTGTGCAACGCGTGCGCCGTTATTACGACGGCTTTGGCGGCCCGGTCTGCGACATGATCTACGACGAGGACCATCTGGCGGGGGAGGGCGCCGCGCGCGGCAATACCCTTGTGGCCGTGAATGATGCCGCCCTGGTGACCGACGTGTCCGAACTTGAGTATCGCGAGCTGCTGGTGCCGATCGTGCGCGATGGCAGCGCGGTGGCTCCGCGTGAGAGCATCCAGGACGCGCGCGAGCGCTGTGCTTGGGCACTCGATCATCTGGACGCAGCTTTCAAGCGCTTCCTGTACCCGCAGACCTATGTGGTGGGCATGGAACAGGGCCTGGCTCAGGTGCGCGACGAGCTCGTGCGCAAGAACATGGCCGCGGCTTCGGCCTTCCCCTGGGCTCACTAATTCCTTGGGCGGTAGGGGCGAGTCACGCTCCCTTGGCCGCCAGCTCGGCCGTTCGCTGAACAGTTGATTGGTTTGACGTATGACGACTTCTTATAAAACGATGGTGGTAAAGATCGGTTCGTCCACGGTGGTGGGCGCCGACGGCAAGGTCAACCGCGCCTTTATCGGCGGACTTGCCGACCAGGCCGCAGCGCTGCGCGAGCTTGGCTGGCGCCTGGTCGTGGTGAGCTCGGGCGCTATCGCCTGTGGCTATCCCGTGTTGGGCTTCGACCGCAAGCCGGTCGGCGACCTGCCGAGCCTGCAGGCCTGCGCCTCGGCTGGTCAGTGCATCATCTCGTCGGCCTACGACGAGGAGTTTCATGCGCGTGACCTGCTCACCTCGCTCGTACTGCTCACGCGCCACGACACGGCCCGTCGCACGTCCTACCTGCATGCGCGCGACGCCCTGTTGCGCCTCGTGGAGCTTGGCGTGGTGCCGGTCGTCAACGAGAACGATACCGTTACCGTCGATGAGATCAAGTTTGGCGACAACGACACACTGGCGGCGCTTGTGAGCTGCCTGGTTTCTGCCGATCTGTGCGTGACGCTCTCGGACATCGATGGCCTTTATACTGCCAATCCGCATGAGGACCCCACGGCCGAGTTTGTTCCTGTCGTGCATAAGATCGATGCCAAGATTATCGCCTCGGCGGGCGATTCTTCGACCTCGGTGGGCACGGGCGGCATGATCACCAAGATCCGTGCAAGCCGCATTCTCATGACGGCCGGCATTCAGAGCGTGATTTGCTCGGGCGAGGAGCCCGATGCGCTCGTGCGTTTGGCCCGCGGCGAGAGCGTGGGCACGCTGTTCGATCCGCCGGCGGAGCGCCTGGACATTGCACCCCGCAAGCTGTGGATTGCACTGGGCGACAAGGCGCACGGCTCGGTGACGGTTGATGACGGCGCCGCGAAGGCGCTGGTCAGCCGCGGATCGTCGCTGCTCGCGGTGGGTATTCGCGAGGTCGATGGCCAGTTTGCCGAGGGCGATGTGCTCGACGTGTGCGACCCGAGCGGCATGGTTGTCGCCCGCGGTATCGCCGAGGCCGATTCGGACGTGCTGGAGCTTGCCGCCGGCCGCCGCCAGGACCAGATTGCCAGCAACCGCCTGCTCGCAGACCTGGCCGAGAAGCCGGCGATCCATCGAGATAATCTGATCGTCTTTGCCTAACCAATTGACGCTGCAAACGCCCCTAAGCGGCAATCTGACGTTCAATCGTCGGGCATGACCAAAAGGTCAATGCCCTCCTCTTTCACGTCACCTTGCTTGCTTAGGGGCGTTTTCGCTTTCCGTCCTCTTCCTGCGGCATTGTCGTTGCCGGCACTTGGGGACGTTTCTATTGTGCCGGCAGGTGGGGACACTCCTTTGCTAGAAGATTCGGCGCAGGTCTCCGCGGTTGAGGGCCTCGTCGAAGAGGTGCTTGAATACCATACTGCCGTGCAGGCCGTCGTGCTCGAACTCGTTAGTCACCCAGGCATGCGAGTTGCCCACGCGGCTGAGCGTATCGAGCTGCAGGCCCGAATCGACGTACATGTCGTCGAAATACACCGCGGCCTGGAGCGGCACCTCGTTGCAGGCCAGGCGTTGCGGGTCGTAGATCTTGTCCCAGCTGGTGTCTTCCATCAGCAGGTCCATGGCGGGCTTGAAGGGCTTGAGCTCGGGCATCTGCTCAAACATCCACGGGAACATGGCCTCGCCGGTAAACATGAGCGGGCGCGCGAGCGTGTCGAACTCGGCACGATGGGCCTTCTCCTCTGCCGCGGCCCAGCCAATGGGCATGGTGTCACCGTCGGCGTATATGAACTCCTGCAGCGTCCAGTACAGCGGATTCGTGCGCGTGTTGGTGCGCTCGAAGGCGCGCATCAAAAAGCTGTCGGATACTGAGGAGCCGCAGCTCAGCGTACCGTCGCCAGTAACAAACGCGTGATCGATAATCCAATGCATACGCTCAAAGCTCGGCTTCATGCCAAAGTCGCTGCCCATGAGCTGTAGGCGCTCGACCGTCATCGGCGAGCCGTCGGGCAGCACGGGCTTCTGTGCCTCGAGCGCATCGGCCAGGGCTGCCACGCGCTCGACGTCAGCGGGGTAACGGTCGTAATACTGCTGCGTCTTGGCGGCCATGCGCGGGAAGGTGTGCGCGTAGACCTCGCTGGCGCTCGCCGGCACGTGCGGAATGCCACCACAGGTAAAGCTTGCCGCCACGCCCTCGGGGAAGAGCGACAGATAGCTCAGCGTCAAAAAGCCGCCGTAGCTCTGCCCGAGCGTGACCCACGGCTTGCCGCCAAAGCCCACCAGGCGCAGGTACTCAAAATCGCGCACGATGGAGCTGGCGAGGTGACGCTTGAGGAAGTCCGCCTGCGAGCGTGCTGTATCGGCGCCGGCGGCCGTTGCGCGATCACCCAGTGCCTTGATCGTGCGTCCGTCCACGCAGCTACTGCGTCCGGTGCCGCGCTGGTCGGGAAGGACCACGCGGAAGTGCTTGACGGCCTCCTCGATCCAGCCGTCGCTTGTGGGCGACAGCGGACGCGGGCTCTCGCCGCCGGGGCCGCCCTGCAAAAACAGGAGCAGTGGCAGATCGTCGTTGATGCGGTCGGGCGCGCAAACCACACGGTAGAAGAGCTTGATGCTCACGGGCGCGCCGGCGATGGGCGCCGGCATAGCGCCGCGGCGCATGGTGCTGCCGACGGCCAGGAGCATCGGCTCCAGGCCGCGCCAGTCAAGGGGGACGTCGATGCTGTGGTCCTCGACGTAAAGGCCGGGGACGTGGTACGAAGTGATGAGGGCCATGTGAGTCTTCCGTTCGTTGCGGTGTTTCGGGTTGACCAATTCTACCGCCGCGGGCGAGGCCATGCGCAAATCGGCTACCATGGTTGCAAACTTCTAGGAGAAAGGGCCGCCCATGTCGGTCGATATAGCCACGTATGTCCACGATCTTGCCGTTGCCGCCAAGGCAGCGTCGGCCTCGCTTGCCACGGCGAGCGATGAACAGCGCCAGGAGGCCGTGCGCGCCATGGCCGCAGCGCTGCGCAACGGTGTCGACTCCATCGTCGCCGCCAACGAGCTCGATATGTCCGCCGCGCGCGATGCGGGTACCTCGGCCGGACTGCTCGATCGTCTGCTGCTGACGCCTGAGCGCGTCGAGGGCATGGCCGCCGGCCTGGAAAAGCTCGCCGAGCTGCCCGATCCCGTAGGCCGCGTGCTCGACCACCGCGTGCTCGCAAGCGGCGTGGACCTCACCCGCGTGAGCGTGCCGTTGGGCCTGGTCGCCATGGTGTACGAGGCGCGCCCCAACGTGACGGCCGACGCCGCGGGCATCTGCATCCGCACCGGCAACGCCTGCATTCTGCGCGGCGGCTCGCTGGCCTATCACTCGTGTGCCATGATTGCCGAACTGCTGGCCGATGCGCTCGAGGCCCAGGGTTTCCCGCGCGAGGCCGTGTCGATGATCGAGTCTACCGACCGCGAGGCCACCGGCGAGCTCATGAAGCTCCGCGGCGTCGTCGATGTGCTCATTCCGCGTGGCGGTGCGGGCCTGATCCAGCGCTGCGTGCGCGAGTCGCTCGTTCCGGTGATCGAGACGGGCACGGGTAACTGCCACATCTACGTGCATGAATCCGCCGACTTCGATAAAGCGCTCAATATTATCGTCAACGCTAAGACGCAGCGCGTGGGCGTGTGCAATGCCGCCGAGTCGCTGCTGGTCGACCATGCTGTGGCCAATGTGTTTTTGCCTGCGGTCGTTGCCGTGCTGCACGACCACGGCGTGCTCATTCACGGCGACGAGGCCACGTGCGCCGCATGCGCCGACGCCGGGCTTGCCGAGGGCGATGACTACGTTGCCGCGACTGAGGAGGACTGGGGTCGCGAGTATCTGGCGCTCGAGATGAGCGTGAAGGTCGTGGCGAACGAGGACGAGGCCATCGCGCACATCAACCGCTACGGCACGATGCACTCCGAGGCCATCGTTGCAGAGGACACGGATGCTTGCGAGCGCTTCCTGGACGAGGTCGATGCCTCGGCCGTGTATGCCAACGCCAGCACGCGCTTTACCGACGGCGGCGAGTTTGGCCTGGGCGCCGAGATTGGCATCTCGACCCAAAAGCTCCACGCCCGCGGCCCCTTTGCCGCCGAGGCCCTCACCACCTACAAATACAAGCTCCGAGGCACCGGCCAGGTCCGTCCCTAACGCCCGCGCAAACAAAAACCACCACAAAGGTGCCTGTCCCCTTTGTGATGGTTTTGGAATTAAGCCTGAAAGGTGTCGCGGTCGGGGGCGAAGGACTGCATGGCCGCGATGGTACGGTCGAAGAGCTCGGGGAGCTCCCAGCCCAGCATCTCGGCACCCTGCGTAATCACGTCGCGCGAGCAGCCGGCGGCAAAGCGCTTGTCCTTGAACTTTTTCTTGAGCGACTTGGTCGTAAAGTCCATGACGCTCTTACTCGGACGCATGATGACGGCAGCACCGATCAAGCCGGTGAGCTCGTCGCAGGCAAACAGGATCTTTTCCATCTGCAGCTCGGGCTTGGGCAGCGAGGTGTTGAAGTCCGACGTGTGCGTCTGAATGGCGCGAATGAGATCGGGAGAGGCGCCCTCGCCTTCAAGGATCTCGGCCGCATAGATGGTGTGGTTCATGGGGTCGTCCTCATGCTCCTCCCAATCTAGGTCGTGCAGCAGACCGACGATGCCCCAAAACTCCTCGTTCTCGGGGTCGAACTCGCGCGCAAAGTAGCGCATGGTGCCCTCGACCGTTTCGCCGTGGGTGATGTGGAACGGGTCCTTATTGTGCTCGTTGAGCAATTCGAACGCACGGTCGCGGGTGATTCCGGCGGAAAGTGGCTCTGCCATAAAAGACTCCTTGTGCTCGCAGGTATCGCTAAGAATGAATACTACTAGAACGACTAGAACGAAAAACCACCACAAAGGTGCCTGTCCCCTTTGTGGTGGTTTTTGGCGCGGATGGGTTAGTTGAGGGCGGCTTGGGCTAGGCGGGCTTCGGCGGCCTCCTCGGTGACGCCCAATGCCACGGCGAACTCCTCGATGGAGCGGCGCTTGGCTTCCTTGAGTACACGCATATAGTAAGAGCTGGGCTTTTTATCGGCTTCCTCGGCCTGGCGAATGCGGTGCATCATGGTCTTTGCCACGCGGACCGTCTCGGGCGCGCCCAGCTTGAGCTGCTGCTTAAAGTGTGTCTCTTCAAGCGAGCTGTTGCGCTCGGTAAAGGTGTCGCACTCCAGCTCGTCATAGTGGCTCAGCAGATGCTCGGCATCTTGCTGAGAGATGGCGGCATGCAGACGGTCGGCCTGCGCCACGGGGTACATAAGGATCGTCTGCGCATGCCCCTGCTTGGCCTCGAGCAACAACATGGGCTGCGGCGTGTCGTCCCTAAAACCGACGACGGTGCAGACTCCCTGACCCGGATGAATGACGTGTTGACCGATTGAGAACATGCTACCTCCAACTTATACGAATTTACGTATGTCTAGAATAACACGCTGACGTGCGCAAATCCTCGCTTTATGCAGGAAAAGCACACAACTCTGATAGGTAAGAGTATTCGATAAAAGACACAGCTCATTCACACCTTTATGCATTTTCAACGCGTGCATAATCTGCAGGCAGACCGGCATCTTTGAGTGACTCCATACAAGCTGTAGTCAATTTTGTGCATATGCAATTTCGATTGGCTTTACCCTGCGACAGTGCCCCTCGCTTGTGATAGAGTGCTACAAACTCTGGCTTTTGCCCTACGAGTGACCAAGAGCTCGGGGGCTTTAACACAAGGAGGATCTATGCCCGAGAAGATTGAAGAGCTGGTACGCGCTGCGCTTGCTGCGGCCCAGGAGGCCGGCGACCTTTCCGCATTTGAACTTGACGATTGCGCTATCGAGCGACCGGCTGACACTTCTCATGGCGAGTGGACCTCTACCATGGCCCTGAAGTCCGCCAAGCTGGCCCACTGCGCCCCGCGCAAGATCGCCGAGGCCATCGTTGCCCATATGCCCGAGGATCCCGCGATCGAGAAGGTTGAGATCGCAGGCCCCGGTTTCATCAACTTCTACCTCTCCGTTGCCGTCAAGAATGCCATCTTTGGCGAGGCTCGCGAGAAGGGCATGGACTTCGCTAAGTCCAACGTCGGTGGTGGCCTGAAGACCCAGGTCGAGTTCGTTTCCGCCAACCCCGTCGGCCCCATGCACATCGGCCACGGCCGCTGGGCCGCGCTGGGCGATTCGCTCTGCCGCGTTATGGACCACGCCGGCTATGAGATCCAGCGTGAGTTCTACATCAATGACCACGGCTCTCAGATGAACACCTTCGGCAACTCCATCAGCACGCGCTATATGCAGCTTGCCGACATCATCGCCAAGCAGGGCGTTGATATCGACGAGGCTCACAAGCTGCTGATCGCCGACCGTGACGCCTTTGTTGCCGACGAGAACGACGAGCACCCCGAGACCCATCCGTATCAGGACAACTTTGCCGAGACCTTGGGCAAGGACTCTTACGGCGGCGACTACATCATCGACGAGGCCGCCGAGTTCTGGCGCACCGACGGCGACAAGTGGGTCGACGCCGATCCGCAGGAGCGTATGGAGAGCTTCCGTGAGCGCGGCTACGTGAAGATGGTCGACAACATGCGCGACCTCTGCCACGCCGTCAACTGCGACTTTGACCGTTGGTACTCCGAGCGCTCGCTGTATGTGAAGGACACCGAGGGCGAGACCGCCGGCACCTCCGCCGTCGACCGCGCTTTTGAGAAGCTCGACAAGATGGGCTACCTCTACACCAAGGACGGCGCCCTGTGGTTCCGCTCCACCGATCTGGGCGACGACAAGGACCGCGTCCTGATCAAGTCCGACGGCGAGTACACCTACTTCGCCTCCGACGTCGCCTATCACTGGGATAAGTTCCAGCGCGTCGACCACGTCATCGACATCTGGGGCGCCGACCACCACGGTTACATCGAGCGCGTCCGCTGCGTCTGCGACGCTCTGGGTTACCCCGGCAAGTTCGAGGTTCTACTGGGCCAGCTCGTCAACCTGCTGCGTAACGGCAAGCCCGTCCGTATGTCCAAGCGCAAGGGCACCATGGTGACCCTTCAGGAGCTCGTCGACGAGGTTGGCTCCGATGCCGCTCGCTACACGCTCATCTCCAAGAGCTCCAACCAGATGGTCGACTTCGACATCGAGGCCGTTAAGAAGCGCGACAACTCCAACCCGGTCTATTACGTGCAGTATGCTCACGCCCGCGTGTGCTCCATCCTGCGCCGTGCCGCCGACGTTACCGCCGAGCAGGCCGACGAGATGGGCATGAAGGCCGTTGCCGCCAAGGCCATCGGTGAGAACGTCGATTACTCGCTGCTGACCGACCCGACCGAGCTCGCCCTTTCGCGCAAGCTCAACGAGCTCACCGACCTGATCGCCAGCTGTGCTCGCGATCGCGCCCCGTTCCGTCTGACCCACTTTGCCGAGGAACTCGCCGGTGACTTCCACAGCTTCTACGCTGCCTGCCAGGTGCTGCCGAGCGAGGGTCGTCCCGTCGACCCCGAGCTTTCGCGTGCCCGTCTGGCCGCTTGTGATGCCGTCCGTGTGACGCTCGCCCTGGTGCTCACCCTCGTTGGCGTTTCCGCGCCCGAGCAGATGTAATCTGCGGGTCATTTGACCGTGTAGGTTTGGTTTAACTGAGCCCTATAAGCCCGATCTCCTACGGAGGTCGGGCTTTTTTCGCAAACGCCGACGTATTGATGAATTTGGAGCTGCTAGAAATACGAAACTATGCCGGTTTACTACGATGAATTGAGGAATTCTAACCACGCCGGCTTTTTGCTAAAAAGTGCAAGGCATCTACCTGCGGTTTTAGTTCAACAAGTTTCGGAGTGGTCGCGGTTGAGCGATTCATCGTAGTAAACCGCCATAGTTTTGGCGGAGGCAGTCAGATTTGTGGGTGGCAAACAAAGAGTGTCCCTTTTGACTAGTCGTTTAAGAACGTCCCCCCAATGACTAAGTTGCAGGTGGCGGCGGTTGTGTTACACTAACGCTGCGTAGTTGACGCAATCATCTCGATACAGATCAATGATGTCCGTCGTTTTGAACGGAACTAGACTGTTTAGCCGCCCTGAAGGTTTATGCAGGGAGCATGTGATCACAGGGCTTGAAAAGAAAGTTGAGCAAACACTGTGTCTGATCAACAGCAAGAAAACGAAATAACGACGACGCAGGCCGCTCCCGCTGCACCGGTTGCGTCGGACCAGGTCGCGGCGCCCGCGCAAGCCTCGGCTCCTGAGACGCCTAAGGCTGCTTCGACGCCTATGCCTGTAGCGGCTGAGAAGGCCGTGCCTGCAACTGGTGAGGAGGCTGCTCCGGCAAAGCCCAAGCGCATGCGCCGCACGGCCAAGCCTGCCGCTGACGGCGAGGAGGTCACCAAGCCAAAGCGCCGTACCACGCGCACGACGCGCGCCAAGCTCACCGTTGCAGCTGACTCCTCGGCGCCGATTTCCGATGAGGTCGCGCAGGCACGTGCGTTGGCGCAGATTAGCGAGGCCCAGGTGGTGCGCGCCCGCCGTCGTGCTGCCGAGCGCGAGGCCGCGGCTCTGACCGAGCTTGCAGCTCCGTCTGTGCCCGAGACGCCTGCCGCCACCGAGACTCCTGTCGCCGACCAGCCGACCGAGAAGCCGGTACTGCGCACACGCCGTCGCACGGCTGCTAAGGCCGAGCAGGTTGCTGAACAGGTAACCCCCGAGCTCACTGAGGCTTCGGTCCGTTCCGCGGCAGGGGAGGGCACATCGCCTGTTGAGCCCGCTGCGCCTGTCGAGGCCAGCGAAGTTCCCGTTGTCGATCCGGCTTTGCGCCCGCACCGTCGCGGTCGCAAGCCCAAGGCCTTTGTCGAGGCCGAGAAGGCCGCAGCCGCAGCCGCCGCCGCTCGGGATGCTGCGGCGACCGCCAAGTCCTCAACTGCTGCCGATGAACCCGTCCAGGATGCTACGACTTCCGAGGCCGTTTCTGCCGATGCCGAGCCCGCCGACGTCCGTCCCGGTCGCAGCCGTCGCACTGCTGCTAAGCGCACGTCCAAGGCTAAGGCTGCCAAGAAGGGCGCGTCCGAGGTTTCCGCCGAGACGACCGCCGATGCATCGACTGATGTCGCCGAGCCTCAGGACGTCGAACAGCCTGCGTTCGAGAAACCCAAGCGCGGCCGTAAGAAGTCCGCTAGGGCCAAGGCCGCCGAGCAGCAGGCTTATGTCGAAGCGCAGGTCGATACCGGCGCCGAGGCCAATGACGCCGCCGCGGCCAATGTTGACACCGCCGCAACCGATGGCGCCGCGCCCGCCGAGGGCGAAGACGGCGCTCGCCCCAACCGTCGCCAGCACAAGCGCAACGACGAGCGTGACGAGCACAAGGATGACCGCAACAACGACCGCCGCAACCGCCAGCGAGATCGCAAGCAGCGCAACAAGGAGCGTAATGCCGCTCCCACCGAGCCCACGCTTTCGCGCGAGGAACTCGCGGCCATGAAGGTCGCCGAGCTGCGCGAAAAGGCCAAGGAGTTCGAGATCGAGACGACCGGCAAGAAGAAGGTCGAGCTCGTCGAGGAAATCTACACCACCGCCGCGAAGGCCGAGGGCTTCCGCGACATTAAGGGCATCCTGCAGATTCGTCCGGACAGCTCCGGCATCATCCACGCCCATGGCTATATGAAGTCCAACGACGACGCCTTTGTGCCCGCTTACCTCATCCGCTCCGCGCGCCTGCGCACGGGCGATGTCATCGAGGGCTCGCTGCGCCCCTCGCGCGGCGGCGACAAGCGCGCCGGCCTCGTCAAGATCACGACCGTCAACGGCATGGATCCCGAGCAGATTCGCAATCGCCCCAAGTTCGGCGATCTTACTCCGGTCTATCCCAACGAGCCACTGCGTATGGAGCACGGCAAGGATTCCATCACCGGTCGCGCCATCGACATCGTGTCGCCGATCGGCAAGGGCCAGCGCGGCCTGATCGTGTCGCCGCCCAAGGCCGGCAAGACCACGATCCTCAAGAAGATCTGCCAGTCCATCTCGATTAACAACCCCGAGGTGCACCTCATCTGCCTGCTCGTCGACGAGCGCCCCGAAGAGGTCACCGATATGCAGCGCTCCATCAAGGGCGAGGTTGTGGCGTCGACCTTCGATATGCCCGCCGACAACCACACCCGCGTGGCCGAGCTCGTCATCGAGCGCGCCAAGCGCATTGTGGAGCTGGGTGGCGATGTCGTGGTGGTGCTCGACTCCATCACGCGTCTTGCCCGCGCCTACAACCTGGCGGCACCCGCCTCGGGCCGCATCCTTTCGGGCGGCGTCGATTCGGCGGCACTGTATCCGCCCAAGCGCTTCCTGGGTGCAGCCCGTAATATCGAGAACGGTGGCTCGCTCACCATCCTGGCCTCTGCCCTCATCGACACCGGTTCCAAGATGGACGAGGTCATCTTTGAGGAGTTCAAGGGCACCGGCAACATGGAGCTTAAGCTCGACCGCGACCTGGCCGACCGCCGCATCTTCCCGGCTATCGACCCCGTTGCCTCCGGTACGCGTAACGAGGACCTGTTGGTCGACGAGCAGATGCGTCCGTTTGTCTTTGGCCTGCGTCGCATTCTTGCCGGCATGAACAACACCGAACGCGCAGCCGCGTCGTTCATCAAGGGTCTTAAGGGCACCAACACCAACCAGGAGTTCCTGGTGCGTTCGGCCAAAAAGCACAGCGACTACGAGCAGACGTTCTAGGTTGTCATCCACACGCAGCGATAGTCATCAATGCGATAAAGGGTCGGGGCTTTGAGCCTCGGCCCTTTTCCATAGCGCCGCTCCGCGCTTATTTTTGACCGTAAGACCGACGAGCAGCAGGTTTCCCGTTTCAATCCGACATCGTCGCTTGCAATCGACAGGGCGGTTTCGCATAATAGCTTTTAAGCTTCGCGACGGAAAACGCAGATGAAACGAACCATATACCGTTGCTTTGGGGCATAGCCCCGCTTCATCTTCTCTCGCGCAGCCAACTGAATGATGCGATTTGGGTGCTGGAAGATGGGGAGAGCTCATGGCTTCTTCTGATGCAACACAACGAGCAGTCCTTGCCGGACTTTCGTGCGGGATCGGTCTTGCCGCTCCCGTGGTTATGTATGCCGCGACGCTGCCGTTTTCGTCGGTGAACGAGACGGTCGTGGCGGGTGCGGTTCCCTTCGCCGTGGGCGCGGTGGCGGGCGTGGGTATCTATGCCGCCTCGCTGGGTATCTCCGAGTACCGTGTGCAGCGTGAAGAGCGTCTGTTCCAGCCCGATGCCATGGGCGGTGCCGCCAATCTCAATCAGCATCAAAGCGAGTTCAAGACCGCCTCGATTCCAGCTCAGCAGCAGGATGCGACTCCTTACGCTGCGACTTCTGCTTATCAGGCTCAGTCGGAGCAGTCTACCTCGGCATTCCTTTCCGGCCTGACTGGTGCGTTCCAGCGCCGTCATGCCGATGATGGTGTCCCTACCATCGCTCGAGCCGCAGATGCCATGGACGAGGCCGAGGCTTGGTCCATGATCGACAGCATGCTCGACGACGATTCGCCGGTGAGCTGCGACCCTGCGCGCTCGCGCGACGTCTATCAAGTCGCCATCGACGAGCTCACCAACGGCGGGCAGACCGGCTCCTTCAATCGCGACGACATCGCCGCCGCGGCACGCGCCGTGTCTGGCTCCCAGGCCGCCCCTGCGGGCAGCACGGCGGCTTTTGTGGCACTCGTTGCCAACGCGGCAGCCAATAACGCCTGCAGCGCCACCTCGGCGGACGCGAACGCTTCTGCCGATAATTCGTACGTTGATGAAGCCATGACCGCGGACGAGGAGGCCGTTGCCGCCCGCCGTGCCGCCGAAAGCTCGCTTTGGGGCGCTCCTGCCCAGCAGCAGGCGGCTGAGGCTGCGCCGTACAACGCAAACCTCGCCAGCATGCCTATCATTTTCGGTGCCGCGGACATCGATCTCGATGACCTCGATGAGCCTGCAGCCATCACCGCATCGATTGATGCCCAAGATCGCATCGACACCGGCGACCTTCCGGATGCCTCGCTCGAGGTTGATGTCCCCATGGCCGATTACTCGGGCCACGAGGACATGTGGGCCGCTGCCACCGCGATTCTGGACGAGATCGACGAGCCTGCTCCTGTTGCAGCTCCCGCTCCCGTCGCTGCCCCTCAGCCTGCTGCACCCGCCTATGTCGGCCGTCACAGCGCTGTGTTCCCCGAGGATACCGCCCGTATCTCGCGCGAGGGCATCGAGCGAGCCGAGGCTATTGCCGTCGGCATTATGGAAAATCGTCGTCACGAGCGCGTCAATCAGATCCTCGAGGAAGAGATCGAGCGCCTGCAGTCCTCTACCGCCAAGCGTACGGGCCGTGCCTATCTGAGCGTTATCGAGGGCGGTACCGCCAGCTTCGCGCCGCTCCGCGCGGAGGCATAACTTCTGCATGGTTAAGATCAATCGAAAATGGGCGGTCGTGACCTGCCTGATGGCGCTCTTGATCTGGGGCAATTCGCTGGTTCCCGGCTCGGGGTCGGGTTCGCTGAGCCTAACGGTCATGGAAGCTATCCGCGGTTTTCTGCACGGCGTGGGACTTCCATATGAATGGGTGACCAACTTTGTTGTTCGTAAGTGCGCGCATTTTACCGAGTATTTGGTGCTCGGCATCCTGGCAACGCACGCCTTTGATTTTGAGGGCCGACGCACCTTTGACGTGCTGCTGCCCACGGCAGTGTTCCTGCTGCTGATTCCCTCGATCGACGAGACGATTCAGCTCTTTGTGCCGGGACGCGCCGGCATGATCACTGATGTGATGATCGACTGCTGTGGAGCGGCAACGGGCGTTGTGCTCCGATATCTCTTACGGTCGCTGATGTGCGCCAAAAAGGCCGCCTAAGGACGCATTGTTTGGTCCTAGGCGGCCTTTTTTATTGGAGGGCTTATATGAGGTGTGGCGGCGTCGTTCCATAGGTCGGATTTGCCGGGTGCGCCACGCCCTGTGGGTGCGTCTGTTACTGAAGCGCCTGTGCGCCTAGGGCCAGGCAGCCCATGATGCCCTGCTTGCCCTCGAGGCTGTTGTTGACGATGTAGGTATCGATGTCGTTGACCTCGGGCGTGACGATATAGCCGTTGAGCATCTCGGCGCACTTCTTGCGCGCGAGCGGCACGATGGGGGTGTGGTCGGCCACGCCGCCGCCGATGACGATCTTCTGCGGCGCATAGCACAGGATGAAGGTCATGAGCGCCTGCGCCAGATAGCCGGCGAGCAGATCCATGGCCTCCGGGTCATCGGCCATGTCTCCGGCGCTCTTGCCATCCCAGCGCCTTTTAACGCCGGGGCCGGCGATGAGGCCCTCGAGGCAGTTGTCGTGGAAGGGGCAGGCGCTGTGCTCGCCAATGGTGTCGCGCGGGTCGCGCGTGACCAGGATGTGACCGGCCTCGGGGTGCATTTAGTGCCGGGCCGTCCTTACCAGCGCGGCTTGATTTTATCTCGCAGAGACTCGAGGTTCTCCAGCGCCGCGTTGAGCGTCTCGTCTCGCTTGGCAAAGTGGAAGCGGATGAGGTGGTTGACGGGCTCGCGGAAGAAGCTGGAGCCCGGAACGGCGCCCACGCCCACCTTGGAGGCCAGATCCTCGCAGAAGTTGAGGTCGCTGTCATAGCCAAACTCAGAGATGTCCATCATCACGTAGTAGGCGCCCTGCGGCACGTTGTGCGTGAGGCCGATGCTGTCGAGTCCCTGACAGAATAGGTCGCGCTTGGCGGTGTAGAGGTCGAGGACCTCCTGGTAATAGCTGTCGTCGAAGTTGAGGGCGGTGACGACGGCCTCTTGCAGGGGAGCGGCGGCGCCTACGGTGAGGAAGTCGTGGACCTTCTTGATGCGCTCGGTGATTTCGGCAGGGGCGATAGTGTAGCCCAGACGCCAGCCGGTGATGGAGTAGGTCTTGGACAGCGAGCTGCAGCTGATGGTTCGCTCGAACATGCCGGGCAGCGTGGCCATATAGACGTGCTCGTGGGGCGCGTAGACGATGTGCTCGTATACCTCGTCGGTGATGCAGTAGGCGTCGTACTTTTTGCACAGGTCTGCGATAAAGGTGAGCTCCTCGCGGGTAAAGACCTTGCCACAGGGGTTGGACGGGTTGCATAGGACGATTGCCTTGGGATCGTTGTCTCGGAAGGCTGCCTCGAGGACCTCACGGTCGAAGTCAAAGGTGGGCGGGTTGAGCGGCACATAGATGGGCTCAGCGCCCGAGAGGATCGTGTCGGCGCCGTAGTTCTCGTAGAACGGCGAGAAAATGACGACCTTGTCGCCGGGGTTTGTGACCGTCATCATGGCGGCCATCATGGCCTCGGTGGAGCCGCAGGTGACCACGATGTTCTCGTTGGGGTTGATCGGCATGCCCATAAAGTGCTCCTGCTTGGTGGCAAGCGCCTCGCGCATGGCCTGGGAGCCCCAGGTGATGGAGTACTGGTGGTAAAGCGGCTTGGGGTCGGTGGCAATGGTGCTGAGGCTATCGAGCAGCTGCGCCGGGGGATCGAAATCGGGGAAGCCCTGCGACAGGTTGACGGCACCATACTTGTTGGAGATGCGCGTCATGCGGCGGATGACCGAATCGGTAAACGCCGCCGTGCGGTTGGAGAGTTCTTTCATGCCTATCCTTTCGAGCATTGGGTGGAGCAAGTTTACTCCTATGGAACCGATGGGATTTGCTCGAAACGGGCTCAAAAAACTCTTTTCAAAATTCTTGAAAATTGGGGCTTGCATCGCGTGGCGTTCCTTGCAATAATAGTCGAGCGCGAAGCGCACAGGACACGGTGGGTGTAGCTCAGTTGGCTAGAGCGACGGGTTGTGGTCCCGTAGGTCGAGGGTTCGAGTCCCTTTACCCACCCCAGTTCTTGCTTCGTGTTGATATCGGGTCGTTAGCTCAGTTGGTAGAGCAGGGGACTCTTAATCCCAAGGTCCAGGGTTCGACCCCCTGACGGCCCACCACACGATATCTCCTCTAAAGTCCGCCACCACGGACTTTAGCTTTGGGTCGTTAGCTCAGTTGGTAGAGCAGGGGACTCTTAATCCCAAGGTCCAGGGTTCGACCCCCTGACGGCCCACCCAAAGTATGTTAAAGCGACTGGCTTAGGCTGGTCGCTTTTTTGTTGACCTCGCATGGGGTCGAACCCGAAAGGGCACAGCCACTTTCACAGATCGAGTCTACCCTGGGGATCAGTAAAACCGGCGCGTCTGCACGGCGAAGTACGCCTGTGCGAGCGCGATTTCTTGCTTGTTTGAATCTCCGTTCTGGGCGATTAAATAGCATGCATAGCGCGTAAGTTTGTAGTCTTTAACCGCGCGAGCGGCGACACCGGCAGTTACCATTTTCGTGGTGTCACGAAAATGGGAATCAACTGGAGTTTTGTTTGTATCGCACGAGACTTTTGCCCTCTTAACAACTTCGGCAAAGTTCTCCCATCGAGTGTACCCCATGGGTTCCATTAAATCGCGTGCGAGCCAATACTCAACGCCGTCTTCCACATTGGCGTAGCTATCAAGTTTGACACGCCACTTCTCGATATCTCTACTGTCCATATCTCCTCCTCGCTGGCCTATTGTCTATGCGGGCTTTGCCCGCTCTGTATTCAGAATTAGGATACGCTGCCGTGCGGACACGAATGGGCCCCGTGCCACTTCGAGTTCACGGGGCCCATAGATATCGATTAGTTGTGTTTTGCTTTAGATAGGTGTCCAGTTTAATTCGCTCGATAGTGCGATCCGAGACTTTCGGTTCGCTTGCGCATGGCTTTGACCATTTCCTGTGCTAGTTGAATCTGCGATTGCAGGCGGGCGAGGGCTGCGATTTCGCTGTCATTGGCGTGTGGCTTGCTCAGCGCCGTTGCGTCGTCTTGCAGGCTTTCAAGCTGTTGCAGGGCCTTGGATAGACCCGCTTCGGTCCTGTTGATCATGCAGTAGGTACTCATTGTGCGTTTGAGGCAGCGGGTCAGGCGCTCGGCGTCTGCTGTAGCTATGCCATGCTGGGGGAGGGCGATATCCATCGGTGCGGCCGCCTCAGGAGCGTCCAGCGCTGCTTGGGCTGCCGATGCGCCCGCAATGCGCCCGAACACGATGCCATTGGCACTCGACAAGCCGCCGATGCGGTCGGCGCCGTGCATGCCGCCTGTTGCCTCACCGCAGGCGTAGAGGCCCTCAACGCCTGCGTACGCGGTCTTGTCGATTTTGATACCGCCGTTGGCGGCGTGGGCATACATCGCCACGCGCATCTCGTCGGTCGGCGCGATGCCGTGCTCGTCTTGCAGCCAGGTGGCAAAGGTCTGCACAAACTCGGGGATGTCCTCGCGGGGGAAGTCGTAGTGGAGCGCCAGGCCCTCTGCACCTGCCTGATCTATGACGAGGTCGATGGCGCGGGAGGCCAAGCGCGAGGTGAAAGGACCATATCCAGAGCGCTGCTCAAGCAGATCGTTTAGCTTGCCGTCGGCAATATCGACCGGCTGGTCTACATGTACGTAGCGCCAGGTTTTCTCGTTGAAGACCAGGTTGCGCTTGGGCTCGATGAAGCCGGGCATCATCTGCATGAATTCTATATTAGTAAGCGATGCGCCGTGCGCCAGTGCGATGGCCTGCGAGGAGCTGAGCACATCAGCCGACGTAAGGCTGCGCTCGAACAGGCCGCCTGTGCCACCGGCTGCGATGATCGTGGCCTTGGCAGCAAAGGGCACGATTCGATTTTCGGTAAGGTCGTAGAGCACGGTTCCGGTGATTCTGCCGTTCGTGTTCTCAACAAGGTCGATAAGCTCATGGCGGGGGAGCAGGCGAATGCCGAGCGACTCGATCCGGGTCGTCAGAGCGTCCTCAAGGGGCTTGCGGGTGAGGCCGCGCCACATGCGCGTCTTGTGGTCAAAGCAGGGGATAAACTGCTTTTGCTGGGCGCTTTCGGCGCTTTGCGGACGCTGAAGCTCAACGCCCAAGTCTTGCTCGAGCCATTCAATTGCCTGGGGAATGCCGTGGACGAACGTCTGGACGAGTTCGGGGTCGGCAACGCCGCCGCCGACGGCCTGGATGGTGTCGATAAGGTTCTGTTCGTCGCCTTCGTCGACGGGACCAATAAGGCCGAGGCCCCAGGTGCCCGGGAAGAAGCTCGATCCACTCATAGTCTTTCCGGCGCTTGCCACAGCGACGGTTGCACCCGTGCGCGCCGCTTCGATGGCGGCGCAAAGGCCCGCAATGCCAGATCCAATTACCAGTACATCAGTCGATTCCATCGGATTCCTTTCTCGTCCGGTGCATTGTCGCACGGGTGATCGGCAATGGGGCCGCAAAGACTCGGCAAATCGGTTAAGGGCAATTATGGCAGGTGGGTGTCATGGACACTTTGACGTTCCATCTCGTCTCATCTCGTATTTCGCCCCAACTGGTATATCGGCATTAGCTACCCTGCGACAGCGTAAACAAAAAGAGCCGCTACCTCGAAAGGTAGCGGCTCCAAAGCTCAACTATATGAGCATCGCGCGGGCGCGATTAGGCCTTGAGGGCCTCCTCGACGGCGACAGCGCAGGCGACGGTGGCACCGACCATGGGGTTGTTGCCCATGCCGATGAGACCCATCATGTCGACGTGCGCAGGCACGGAGGAAGAACCGGCGAACTGGGCGTCGGAGTGCATACGGCCCATGGTGTCGGTCATGCCGTAAGAGGCAGGGCCGGCGCCCATGTTGTCCGGGTGCAGGGTACGGCCAGTGCCGCCACCAGAAGCGACGGAGAAGTACTTCTTGCCAGCCTCGAGGCGCTCCTTCTTGTAGGTGCCAGCGACGGGGTGCTGGAAGCGCGTGGGGTTGGTGGAGTTGCCGGTGATCGAGATGTCGACGTTCTCGTGCCACATGATGGCAACGCCCTCGCGGACGTCGTCGGAGCCGTAGCAGTTAACGGCAGCGCGGGGACCATCGGAGTAGGGGATGGTCTCGACGACCTTGAGCTCGCCCGTGTAGTAGTCGAACTGAGTCTTCACATAGGTGAAGCCGTTGATGCGGGCGATGATCTGGGCGGCGTCCTTGCCCAGACCGTTCAGGATAACGCGCAGCGGCTTCTTGCGAGCCTTGTTGGCGTTCAGAGCCAGGCCGATAGCACCCTCAGCGGCAGCGAAGGACTCGTGGCCGGCCAGGAAGGCGAAGCACTCGGTGTCGTCGGAGAGCAGCATAGCGCCCAGGTTGCCGTGGCCCAGACCGACCTTGCGGTCCTCAGCGACGGAGCCGGGAACGGTGAAGGCCTGGATGCCCTCGCCGATGATGGCGGCAGCCTCAGAAGCAGTCTTGGCGCCACGCTTGACAGCGAGAGCGCAGCCGAGGGTGTAGGCCCACTCGGCGTTCTGGAAGGCGATGGACTGGGTGTTGTTGACGATCTCACGCGGGTTGAAGCCCTTGTCGGTGCAGATCTGCAGAGCTTCCTCGAGGGAGGCGATGCCGTTGTCGGCGAGGCACTTGTTGATCTTGTCAGCGCGGCGCTCGTAACCTTCGAACGTAACAGTCATAGTTATTTCCCTCCCTTTCTACTCGTGAACCGGGAACACGCTGGCGACGGAGTGAGTCTCCTCGTCGGTGCGCGGGTCGATGTACTTGGCAGCGTTCTCCCACTGACCATAGTGGCCCATAGCGCCAGCGATGGCCTCCTCGGGGGTCTTGCCGGCCTTGACGGCGTCGGTGAACTTGCCGAGGTTCAGGAACTCGAATGCGATGATCTCGTTCTTGTCGTTGAGAGCCATGCGGGTGACGTAGCCCTGAGCGAGCTCGAGGTAACGAGCGCCCTTGGCCTTGGTGCCGAACATGGTGCCGACCTGAGAGCGAAGGCCCTTGCCGAGGTCGTCGAGGGAGGCGCCCACGGGCAGGCCGCCCTCGGAGAACGCGGTCTGGCTGCGGCCGTAAACGATCTGCAGGAAGATCTCGCGCATAGCAACGTTGATGGCGTCGCAGACGAGGTCGGTGTTGAGGGCCTCGAGGATGGTCTTACCGGGAAGGATCTCGGAAGCCATGGCGGCAGAGTGGGTCATGCCCGAGCAACCGATTGTCTCAACGAGGGCCTCCTCGATGATGCCGTCCTTGACGTTCAGCGTGAGCTTGCAGGCGCCCTGCTGAGGTGCGCACCAACCCACACCGTGCGTAAGACCGGAGATGTCGGAAATCTCCTTAGCCTGGACCCACTTGCCCTCCTCGGGGATGGGTGCGGGGCCGTGGTATGCACCCTTGGCAACGGGGCACATGTTCTCCACTTCCTGTGAGTACTGCATGCCTCTCCTCTCTATCGTGTTGGCGTCCCGTCTGGGGGTCGTGGCTGGCGATTGCCGGGCGACCCTTCGAAAGGGACATGACATGCAGCCCCTATAATACCGCGAAATGCACGGAATATTCGGCGAACGGCTCAGTTTTCGTAGCGAGAAGTCCGGAAGTTTTAATTGAAACGGTTTAACTATATGTTCTGTGGTCGCGAATTTCCGTAGAGGGGGTTCGTCTTGGGCAAGCTTTTGGTCAGCTCTTGTATGCGTTGCGGGGTCTGACCTGTTGCAACGGTGCCGTTCGCCGCCCGTTTACTGCCTTTGGCCGCGCGAGTGTATTGTTTTGCGTGAATGTTTTGATGGCACGCTTCAATCGTGCTGTATTGGATGGCAATCAGATCCCGGCGAAGGGAGCGCCATGCAGCGCGTTTGGAGAACGGTTACCGGCTTTTACCATGTCTGTGCCCGCGGTGTGGGCAAGCAGCTCATCTTTGAGGGCGATGAAGACCGGTGGGAGTTTTTGGAGCTGATGCGCGATTGCTGCCGCGAGGCGGGCGTGACGGTTGTCGCCTGGTGCCTTATGGGCAATCACGTGCATTTGGTGCTTGCAGATTACGAGGACGCGATGAGCGCGGCGATGCACCGGCTGCTTTTGACGTACGCGCGGCGGTTCAATAAACGCACGGGGCGCACGGGCCATCTGTTCCAGAACCGTTTTGACCGGCGCTCGCTCGATACCGACCGTTATCTGATGGCTGCCATTCGCTATGTTCACGCTAATCCGCAGGAGGCGGGTATCGCCCTGATCGAGCGTTATCCCTGGAGCAGCTTTGCCGAGTATCTTCGAGCGTATGACAACGATATGACGAGGGGATTTTCGGACCCTTCTTGTGTTCTCGAGCTCTTTGAGTCTGCCAAGGGGTTTCTGGATTATTCTCTGTCGATGCCCGATGGTTCCGATCCGGTGATTCACGATATGGATGAGACGGAGTGGGAGCGGCGTGCGTTTGCCGACAAGATGGCGAAGCGCCTGGGTGTGCCGCTCAACGAACTCAAGACCGTAGCACCCTCGCGGCGAGACGGAATCGTTTTCGCCCTGCACGATGGCGGCTACACGGTGCGCGAGATCGAACGGTATACGGGAATCAGCAAGAGTACCGTCTCTCGTATCGTGCGCGCTTATGCGCGGGTGAATGCTCAGGCTGAGGGCTCGGAATAGAAAATGGCCGAACCACTATTGTCAAGCGATTCGGCCAACAAAATTCTTAAGATTTGGGACAAATACTACTGATTATTTTGTCCCGTGAGCATGCCGTCGAGGGTGCGCCAGGCGAGCTCGGCGCATTTGACGCGGGCGGGCATGTGCGAGATGTCCTGGAGCTGGGCGGCTTCGTCCAGGTCTTCCAGGTCTTCCTCGGAGAGCTGCTCGCCGCGGATCATGGCGAGGAAGAGCTCTGCCAGGCGGCGAGCTTCCTCGACGGTCTCGCCGGTGATGAGGTCGGCCATGATGTCGGCACTGGCCTGGCTGATGGCGCAGCCGTGGCCGGTAAAGGAGGCCTCCTCGATCACGTTGTTCTCGACGCGCAGCTGCAAGGTGAGCTCGTCGCCGCAGCTGGGGTTGATGCCGTCGTGCTCGTGCGTGGGAGCATCCATCTCGTACTTATAGTCGGGGTGTGAGTTGTGCTCCATAAACGTGGTGGAGGTGTACAGATTACCCATTGAAAGTACTCCAAACGTGATGCAGACCGGCGATGAACTTGTCGATGTCGGCCTTGTCGTTGTAGAAGGCTACGCTGGCGCGGCAGCAGGCGAGGTTCTCGACGCCCAGCCAGGTGAGCAGCGGCTGTGCACAGTGGTGACCGGCGCGGATGCAGACGCCGTCCATGTCCATGATGCTCGCGACATCGTGCGGGTGGATGCCCTTGACATTAAAGCTCACGACGCCGTGATGGTTGTCCCAGTAGATGGAGCCGATGATCTGGACAAAGTCGAGCTGCATGAGCTCGCCCATCAGGTAGTGGACGAGTGCCTGCTCACGGGCCTGGATGTTTTCGTAGCCCACCGTGTTAACGAGGTAGTCGAGGGCAGCGCCTGTGGCGAAGATTCCGGCTGCGTCCTGCGTACCTGCCTCGAACTTCTCGGGGACGGGCGCCCAGACGGCGTCCTGCTCGGTGACCGAATCGATCATCTCGCCGCCGGTGAGCATGGGCGGCATGGCGTTGAGCAGGTCCATCTTGCCCCACAGCAAGCCGATACCCATGGGGCCCATGGCCTTGTGCGCGCTAAAGGCAAAGAAGTCGGCGCCCAGATCGGCCACATCGACCGGCATGTGCGGCAGCGACTGCGCGCCGTCGACGACCAGGTAGCCGCCGCACTTGTGTACGAGCTTGCCGAGGTTCTTGACCGGGTTCTCGACGCCCAGCACGTTAGAGACCTGACCCACGGCCAGAATCTTGGTTTTGGGGCCAACCTTGGCAAGCACTTCTTCGGTGGTGAGCTGGCCGGTCTTGGTGGGATAGAGGTAGACGAGCTTGGCGCCGGTCTCGCGGCAGACCTGCTGCCACGGAATCAGGTTGGAGTGGTGCTCCATGATGGTGATGACGACCTCGTCGCCCGGTTCGAGCACTGTGGGCGCAAAGCTCTTGGCGACCAGGTTGAGCGACTCGCTGGTGTTGCGGGTGAAGATGATCTCGTTGGCCTGGGAAGCGCCGATGAGATCGGCGATCTGCTGGCGGACCTTGGCGATGGCCTCGGTGGCCTCGACAGACAGCGAGTACAGGCCACGCAGGGGGTTGGCGTTCATGCGCTGGTAGAAGTCGCGCTCGGCGTCGAGCACGCAGGCGGGGCGCTGCGCGGTGGCAGCGCTATCGAGAAAGGCGATCTCGGGGTGCTGCTGGAACAGCGGGAACTGCGCCTTGTAGGGGTTGGTCTCGATGTCCACGGTGGGCCAGCCGCGCGAAGCCTCGTCGCTGGCGTCGAGCTCCATGGGCTCGGGGGCGGTGCAGGTATCGCATTTAACGTGCTCGGTGTCGATCATGCGAGCTCCTCTTCAAAGTTGTCGATCAGGTTGTTGCCCAGGCGGACGACGGCGGCGCGGGTGCGCTCATCGGTGGCGGAAAGCGCGGCGTCCTCCAGCTTGGCGCGGATGAACAGATCCTCGGCGGCGTTTTGGTCAAGGCCGCGGCAGGCGAGGTAGAACAGCTGCTCGTCGCGGACGTGACCGATGGTGGCGCCGTGGTTGCCGGCGACGTCGTCCTCGTCACAGAGAATGACGGGAACGGTCTTGTTGTCGACGCCCTTGTTGGCCAAAAGCACCGTCTCGCGTTCGGTGCCGGTTGCACCCTTGCAGCCGTGCACGAGGTCGATGGTGCCACGGTAGACCTTCTTGGACGTGCCGGTCAGCACGCCGTTGGCGTCGATCTCGCACTCGGTCTTGCGACCGCGGTGGCGCAGCTCGTAGTTAAAGTCGCGCACCTGCTCGCGGGCGCCCAGGTAATCGGTATCGATGGTCACCTTGGCGGTGTCGCCCAGCAGGTCGCCGGCAAGGCCGGTGGCGCTGGCGCCGGCACCCAGGACGGTGTGCTGCACGTTGACGCGCGCGCCCTCGTCCAGGAACAGGCCGGTGTCGTCGAGTGCGATCCAGCTGTCGTCGAGTGTCTGCGTGCAGGTCACGTTGACGGTGGCGTACTCGTGGACGCACACGCGTAGCACGGAGCCCACGACACCCTCGCCGGTAACAGGAGAGTCTAGGGCAATATGCAGGTCGAGCGTTGCCTGCGGGCGAGCGACGATGTCGATGGCGGCGATGGCCGCGGCGGCATCGACACCGCTCACACGCACGGTAACCGTGGCGTGCTGGTATGCGGGCACATCGATGACGATGCGCTTGGTAGCGTGCTCGGCCAAGTAGGCGTAGGCAGCCTCGCCCATGCCGGTTTCGAAGGCTTCAGCAGGGGAGAGCTCCTCCTCGAGCTTGATGGCGCCGGCCTGGTAGACGGAGGTGGCGGGCACGTCGAGCTCGGTCTCGGGCGTGATGCGGGCGCGGTCGGCGGCATCACCGGGGGCGGAGGCGCGGCGCTCGGGGAAGCGCTCGGCCATGGCGTTCATGGCGGTGCCAAACGCGTCGGCAGCGCCGGAAAACTGCTCGCCCAAGCCTTCGACCTCAACGGCCTCCGCGGGAGCGGCGGCAAGCTCGTCAGAGAGCTCGAGCTTGGTCTGATTCATTTTCAACCAGCCCCAGGTTGCTGCGGGCATCGCGTTGACCTGCTCGAGCGTGGTAGCAGCGGCGTTGGTTTCCTGTTTCATTATCCGATCGCTCCTTCCATCTCGAGCTTGATCAGGTTGTTCATCTCGACGGCGTACTCCAGCGGCAGCTCCTTGGAGACCGGGTTAGCAAAGCCGTTGACGATCATGGTGCGGGCCTCTTCCTCCGAGATGCCGCGGCTCATCAGGTAGAACACCTTGTCGTCGCCGATGCGGCCGATGGTGGCCTCGTGGCCGATGTCGACGTTCTTGGCGCGGATGTCCATGGCGGGGATGGTGTCGGAGCGGCTCTGGTCATCGAGCATGAGCGACTGGCAGCTCACGGTTGCCTTGGAACCCTCTGCCTTGGGCGTGGCCACGATAGAGCTGCGGAAGGTCTGAATGCCGCCGCTCTTGGAGATACCTTTGGTCTCGACGGTTGCCGAGGTATCGGGCGCGTTGAGCACGACCTTGCAGCCGGTATCCAGGTTCTGGCCGGCGCCGGCAAAGGTGATGCCGGTAAAGCTCGAGCGGGCGCGGCGGCCGTTGAGCACGCTCATGGGGTAGAGGTAGCCCACGTGGCTGCCGAAGGAACCGCTGATCCACTCGATATCGCCGTCCTCGTCCACGCGCGCACGCTTGGTGTTGAGGTTGTACATATTCTTGGACCAGTTCTCGATGGTCGAGTAGCGCAGATGTGCACGCTTGCCCACAAAGAGCTCGACGGCGCCGGCGTGGAGGTTGGCAACGTTGTACTTGGGCGCGGAGCAACCCTCGATAAAGTGCAGGTCGGCGTCGTCCTCGACGATGATGAGCGTGTGCTCAAACTGGCCGGCACCCTTGGCGTTAAGGCGGAAGTAGCTCTGCAGCGGAAAATCGAGCTTGGTGCCCTTGGGCACGTAGACAAACGAGCCGCCCGACCACACGGCACCGTGCAGGGCCGCAAACTTGTGGTCGGTGGGCGGGATGAGCGTCATAAACTTCTCGTGGATGAGCGGCTCCCACTGCGGGTCGTGCAGGGCCTCCTCGATGCCGGAGTAGACGATGCCCATCTTGGACGCCGTGTCCTGCATGTTGTGGTAGACCAGCTCGGAGTCGTACTGCGCACCGACGCCCGCCAGGTAGCTGCGCTCGGCCTCGGGGATGCCCAGGCGCTCAAAGGTGTTCTTGATGTCGTCGGGCACCGACTCCCAGTCGTGCTTTTGGTCGGTGTTGGGCTTGACGTAGGTGACGATGTTGTCCATGTCCAGGCCCTCGATGGAGGGGCCCCACGTCGGGTCGGGAAAACGGTTGAAGATCTCGAGGGACTTGAGGCGCAGGTCGAGCATCCACTGCGGTTCGTCCTTCTTGGCGCTGATCTCGCGCACGATGTCGGGCGTGATGCCGGCGTCGAGGCGCTCGAATCCCTCCTCGCCATAGGTGAAGTCGTAGAGGCTGCGGTCGATGTCCGCGACCTCGGTGCGGTTCTTGGTCATTACGTCGCCCCTTTACGCCTGCTGCTCGGCAGCGGCGGCCTCGGCCTGGGCGCGCTGCTCGGCGGCCTCGCGCTCGAAGGTCTCAAAGCCGTTCTTGTCGATCCAGGGGATCAGCGAGGCATCGTCCTCGCGCACGATGTGGCCCTTGACCATAACGTGGACGCGGTCGACATCCAGGTGCTCCAGGATGCGCGTGTTGTGCGTGATGATGAGCATGGAGCCGTCGCAGCTCTTGCGGTAGGCGTCCATACCGTGGCTGACGGTGGACAGGGCGTCGACGTCCAGGCCGGAGTCGGTCTCGTCCAAGATGGCGAGCTTGGGCTGCAGCAGCAGAAGCTGGAGCATCTCGACCTTCTTTTTCTCGCCGCCCGAGAAGCCCACGCCCAGCTCACGGTTGAGGTAGGCGGTATCCATGTTAAGCTCGGCCGCGAGCTCCTTGACGCGACGACGGAATTCCTTGCCCTTCATCTCCAGGCCGGGGCGGCCGGCGATACTGGCGCGCAAAAAGCTCGACAGCGGTACGCCAGGGATCTCGACCGGGGCCTGGAAGCTCAGGAACAGGCCGGCGCGCGAGCGCTTGTCGGTGGTGAGCTCGGTTATGTCCTGGCCGTCAAAGACGATACGGCCGTCGTTGACCGTGTAGACGGGGTCGCCCATGACCAGGTGGCCGAGGGTGGACTTGCCGGCGCCGTTGGGGCCCATCAGCACGTGGGTCTCGCCGGCGGCGACGTTGAGGTTGACGTTGTGGAGGATCGTCTTCTCGTCCACGGAGGCGGTCAGACCCTCGATAGAAAGCAGCGGATTTGCGCTCATGCTGTACCTCTCTGTGTATGGTGTACTCATAGGTGTACTAAACCCTAGGAATCTTCTCGGAATAAAGTTACTATGGGTTCGGAGTTAGTCAAGGGAAAACCCGACTAATACACTCGACTTTTCAAATTCTGGGACAAAATAACCTGTTGTGTTTGTCCCACTTACTTAAGATTTGGGACAAACAAACCTGGTTATGTTGTCCCAGATGCGATGGGAGGGTAGGTATGCTCATTTCTTCCAAGGGCCGCTATGCCCTCCGGCTGATGATCTATATCGCGGCGCTGGGCGACGCCGAGGGCAAGATTGCCCTTCGTGAGGTTGCCGACCGCGAGCGCATTTCGCAGAAGTATCTGGAACAGCTGGTTCGTCCGCTTATGAAGGCTGGTCTGCTTAAGAGTGTGCGCGGCAAAGGCGGTGGCTACATGATGGCCAAGGACCCGGCCGAGGTGCGCGCCGGCGACATCCTGCGCGCCGTCGAGGGCAGCACGGCGCCCGTGGCGTGCGATGGCATCGACAACAGCTGCACCCGCAGCGATTTGTGCTCGACCGTCAAATTCTGGCGCGGTCTGGACGACGTGATCGAAAAGTACGTCGACGGCGTGACGTTGGCCGACTTGGCTGCCGTTCCAGAAATTAACTTCGACATTAAGCTGTAGGTTGAACGCAATTCCTTAAGATTTTGCGGAGGGTTGTTGCCGTTTACCGAGGGGTTGTTGTGCAACAACGGGTGAGCTGCAATACTTAACTCTATCTTTGCAAACCGCACTTTAACTACACCAATGCAGGGAGGATCTTATGCAGCCTAAGCATTCCGCGATTGTCGCGGGCCTGACGCTGGCGCTTTCGTTTGGCGCCGTTTCCGCGCCGGCACCCGCCGCTGCCGAGGAGCCCACGCCGGGCGTTGCCTCGGATGCCACCGATATCGATAAGGGTCTCTATACCCAGCAGTCCTTCTCGGGCGTGCTGAGGTCGGTTCAGGGCGTTTCGTTTGTCAACGTGACCGCCGAGATGAAGTACTTTACCAAGTACGAGAGCCACGGCAACTATAACCAGGGCTTTTCGTATGGTGACGGCTACAACGCGCTGGGCTATTACCAGTTCGACCGTCGTTGGTCGCTCATTCCGTTTATGAAGCAGGTCTACAACTACAGCCCCGAAAAATACAGCATGCTCAAGGATGCGATTGATCGCGGCAGCGAGATTTCCAACGCGAGCAATGCCATGTACGAGAACGGCCGGCTCACCGAGCTGGGCCATATCGCGCAAGATGCCTTCCAAGGTGCGTACAACACCGATCCTGTTGAGTTCTCAGCACTTCAAGATGCCTATGCGTACAACTCGTACTATGCGGTGACCGAGGCGTGGCTCAAGAGCGGCTTGGGCATTGATGTTTCGGGCCGCGCCGATTGCGTTAAGGGCATGGTGTGGAGTATCACCAACATGTGCGGCACCGGTGGTTGCAGGGACTTCTTCCGCTGGGCAAACCTTTCTAACAGTATGACCGATCGCGAGTTTGTGACGGCGCTTTCCAACAGCGTGGTCAACAATGTCGCCACCAAGTATTCGAGCCAGCCCCAGTATCATGAGGGCTGGAAGAATCGTTATAAGAATGAGCTGAAGGACTGCTTGGTTTATATCGCTGAGGACGAGGCTGCCGCTGCGACGCCCGTGCAGCCCGAGCCTACGCCGGCGCCCTCGCCGACACCTGATTCGAATGACGACTCGAGTGACGATGCCAACGATGACAGGATGGACGCGCCCTCGACCGATACTGACGGTGATGGTTCTGCTGGTGGTACTACCGACGACGGCTCTACCTCGAACGGCTCCGATTCGAACGGCTCTGCTGCGGGCGATTCGTCTTCAAGCTCTGCCGGCAATACGGACAGCGACGCTTCTGGTTCGACCGACGTTGACACCTCTGACTCATCCACCGGCTCGAGTGATTCGTCCGCTGACACCGGCTCTAACAACGGTTCTGGCTCTGCCGCAACCCCTGATTCCGATGCTTCCAAGGACGACTCGAATAAGGCGCCGGACGCTCCCGTTGCTTCGCCGGACAAGAAGCCTTCTTTCTCCGTGCAGCTTGGTTCTACGCTGGGCTCTTCGCTGATGGCTGGTGTCAATAACGGCTCGACCCAGAACAAGGACAACTCTGATCAGGTTTCCACGGAAAAGACCGAGGCCGCAAAGGGCGACTCCAAGGACGAGGCTTCCGAGAAGACCGAATCTGATAAGGGTTCTGGCTCTGAGGAGCAGAGCGACAAGTCCGAACAGAATAAGGACGCGGGCAAGACCGACGACGGAAAGCAACAGGGCGAGGACAGCGGTAAGGGAAATGCCGATGACCAGGTCCAGGAGCATAATGACTCCAAAACGGTGACCACCACGACCACGACGACTACGACCAAGTCCTCGGGCGGTAACATGCCCAAGACGGGCGACCTCATCGTGATGGCGAGCCTTGCCAGCGCAAGCTTGGCCACGCTGGGTGCCACGTCTATTTTGAGTGGCAAGCATAAGCTCGATCAGCAGAAGAACTCTGGGGAGGACGGCTCTGAGGAGTAGCCTCTCGGTTGTCGAATACCTTTAGAGTCGGGACGGGGTCCGGTGCAATTGCATCGGACCCCGTTTTGTTGTGCAACGATTCGTTATGCCCCCTCATACCCCATGTTGCTACCGTTGCCCGATATGTTTGCGTGGCGACATCAATACGTGCTAAGCGGTCATTACAATTGGCATCGTGCTGCGATTTGGGGAGGGGTGTTTTGGTGTCTGAACAGGCAAATGATGTTGGTGCTCATGCGTTTGGCGCACGGTTGCTCAATTATGCGGATAACGCAGCTCTGCCGGTTGATGTACACGACTTTTCCGATGCGATCAATCGGTATTTACTCGTCGATAAGACTATGTTTATTGCCGATATATTGGACAGCGAAGCATCTGTTGCGCTTTGCTGCAGACCCAAGGGTTTTGGCAAGAGCGTGAATCTATCGATGCTCAAATACTATTTGGAACGACCTGATCACCGGCTGTTGGATCGAAGCCCGTTCATCTGCACCCAGATTTGGCAGGCGGGCGGCGGTCGCTATCGTGATGAGTACGCGTGTTATCCGGTCATTATGCTCGACTTTACAGCTGCCGCTTCGAGGCATGGCGCTGGTGCTGCGGCAGCTATTCGCGGCGCTGTCGTGCGCGAGTGCGCCCGATTGCTGCCACTGCTTGTCGCGCCTGATCTGTCAAGACGTGAGGTTCGTCTTATCGAGAGGACGGCGCGTGGAGTGGCCAGCGATAAGGAGATCGATGCGACGCTCGGCGTGCTTATTAAGCTGCTCCGGACAGCTTTCGATGAGCAGGTTGTTTTCCTGATAGACGACTACGACGCGGTATGTCCAAAGCGTTTGGACGCTAAGGACGATGGTAGCGTGGATTCCCTAGAGTCGCTCAGCCGAATGTTGTTCGACACCATTGCCGACGCCGGCGACTCGTTGCGATTGACGTGTCTGATGGGCGAACGCCCCGGTCCTGCCGAGTTTGCGTTGTCCCAGCGTGGGGTTTCCTATCGGTCGGCGACACCGTTGTCGAGTTGGTGTGATCGATGGTTCGGTTTTTCGGACGACGAAGTCCAAGTGCTGTTGGATCGCATCGGTCGCAACGACTGTCTGGATGACGCGCGTGAGTGGCTCGAGGGCTATCTGTTTGGTGGTTTTTATTGCTCGATCCCGGAGCGTGTGGTGGACTACGCGCATCGCGGTTGCGTCGCGCCTGTTCGGGCGGATCTGTATGGTTACGCCGACAGTCTGAGCGCATGCATCGGTGACTGGAACCTCATACACTTGTCCGCATTGTTCGATTTGCTTGAGCCACATGGGTTTATTGAGGCGCCGGTGCATGTGCATGCCGAGGAGGCCGATGCCGCCAAGCCCGAAGATATCTGGACAGCGCTGTATCTGTCTGGATTTCTTACGACGGACATGACGGGGCATTCGGAAAACGGCGCGTGCCTTCGTTCCCTGCGTCTGCCTAACAACGAAGTGCGTCAGGCGCTCCGTCTTGTAATTCTGGAATGGTTTGAGTGCGCCGTTGAGGACGTTGGAGTTATCGACTCGTTCCATGACGGGCTGTGTCGAGGAGACGAGGACGCTGTAAAGCAAGCTTTGAGCTGTGCTATCGGCGATCTGGGCATCGATGTGGGCCAATCAGATATGCCGACAGCCTATCATCTGGTGCTTCAGGGGCTCTGCTTTGGACTGCCTGGCTATTGCAATCCCAGCTCCAAGCGAAGTGGCGTCTCGGATCGCTGGGATATCCAGGTGATTCCCACCGGTCGGGTGTTTGACGTGGCTGACACGTTCGGCATGCTCGATGAGCGACCGCTCATTACGATCAACATGATGTACGACCCTGGCGTCGATGCCCTGGGCCTGGAACTGTTGGCGGTTCAGGCGCTGCTCGAAATCGAGCGCGACGGCATCGATGATATCCGCGTGCCGCGCCCCGCCGTCGGGCGCATGCGTTGGGGCTTTGGTTTTGACGGTCAGCGTGTGTCCGTGGTGTGCCAACGACTGTAGCGGCGGGCGAAAGCCCTTTACTACTCCGCGTCCTTCAGGGGCGGCATGGGCTTCCAGTTAGGATCCTTAACGATCTTGCGGGCGTCCTTCATGCCGCGGCGCAGCGCCGGAATGCCGGTCTTAAAGCATTTGTCGACTGCTGCCAGACGAATGAACTCCTTGCAGAAGGTCGCGGCATTGCCCAGACGGAACAGCATGGGGTGGTAGTCACCGTAGATCTGCATATAGCGAGCGAGGAAGCCTCGGTTGCGCATGATGTAGTAGCGGTTGGTGTCGCTCGTGGAGTTGAGCTGTCGTTTGCCGGCGATATCCCAGTTGGAGACGGCGCGGGCGCGCTTGAGCACCACGTCGGCAACCACGGCGGCGGGGAAGTGCTGGCTGGCCACGTAGCCGTAGCAGGCATCGTCGCCGTAGATAAAGAAGCGCGCGTCGGGCAGGCCAATCTTGTCGACCACGCGGCGCGAGAACATGCCGCCCTCAAAGCACAGTTGGTTCATGGTGCGGTAGCCCTCGGGACCCAGATCCCACTTGGCGATGGGGTTAGGGATGCCGAGCGAAAGGATGAGCTGGTACTGCCAAAAGAAGGCGCCGCCGTCAAAGTCCAGGCGCGAACCCTGGATAACATCGTAGCGGTCGGTCCACTTGGCCAAGCGCTCGATGCCTTCGGGGATGACGAGCACGTCGTCGTCCATGACCCAGAACCACTGGGCTCCCAGATCGTAGGCGCATTTAGTGCCAGCGGAGAAGCCACCCGCACCGCCGCCGTTTTCGAGCTGCGGGGCGTAGATGACACGGTCGGTGCCGCCCTTTGCGTCGGGCAGATCGGTGTCGACGCCCCACAGGTTGGCCAGGCGCTCGTTGAATGCGGTGCACATGGCCTCGGTCTCGCGCGAATTTTCGTTATCGACAATCACGATGCGCCAGGGCGTTGCCGTGAGCTCGGTCATGGAGTCGAACAAGTTGGCCAGGAGTTCCTGACGCTTGTACGTAACGACAACGATGGCGAGCTTATCGATGGGAGCGGGAAGGGTCGAAGGCATGGGGCAATATATCCTTTCACGCGCGGCGGGCGAGCGCTGCGCGGAAGCTATCGAATACGTCCTTGGGACTGTTCTATTGTAAAGGCTCACCGCACCTTGTCGGCAAGCTTTGAATAAAACGCAGGAACCTGCCATGGGCCCGCCGCATGACGTGCGGCTACTTTGCCCGCAAGAGGCTCCATAGATTATATAAACGCCCGCTGGCGCGCTGACCCTTTGATACCATGAAACGAAAGGTATTTCCTAAGGAGCACATTTGTCTACTAACGCCTCTGGCAGCCCTGTTCTGTCGCTGCTTATTCCCATTTACAATGTTCAGCGCTACCTGCGCGAGTGCCTCGATTCCGCCCTGGCGCAGACGCTTAAGGATATTGAGATTATCTGCATTAACGACGGGTCGACCGACAGCTCGCCGGCGATTATCCGCGAGTATATGGAGCGCGACGCGCGTGTGAAGATGATCGACAAGGCCAACAGCGGCTACGGCGACTCTATGAACCGCGGGCTCGAGATGGCGCGCGGCCAGTACGTGGGCATTCTGGAGTCCGATGACTTTATGGCGCCCGATGCGCTGGAAAAACTTGTGGCAGCGGCCGAACACTTTGACACCGACTTTGCGAAGGCGAATTTTGACTTCTACTGGTCTAAGCCCGAGGAGCGCCGTTCGCTGCACGAGATGTTTAGACCTCAGGATTGCGGCAAGCCGGTACACCCGAGCGATACGACTCAGTTCTTTAAGCAAAAGCCGTCGATTTGGTCGGCCGTGTACCGTCGCGATTTTCTTGAGCGCAACGGCATTACGTTCCTGCCGACTCCGGGGGCATCCTTTCAGGACACGTCATTCGCCTTTAAGGTGATCGCGTGCGCCGATAAGGCTGTTTACCTGCACGATGCTGTGCTCTCGTATCGCCAGGACAACGAGAGCTCCTCGGTTAACTCTACCGCCAAGGTCTTCTGCGTCAATGCCGAGTATGCCGAGATAGAGCGCTGGATCCGAGAGGATTATGCCCGTGACCACGCAAGTGATGAAGTCGCGCGCATGCTCAAGTTCAATCAGCTCATTAAGTACGATTCGTATATGTGGAACTACGTGCGCCTGGCGCCTAAGTTCTATAAGGACTTCCTGGTGCAGATGGCCAAGGAATTTCAGGCGGCCTTGGACGCGGGGGAGTTTTCGCTTGACGACCTCAAGCCGTGGAAGCGTGCGAACCTCGCTGCCATCCTCAAAGATCCTGAGGGCTGGGTTGACGATCATCCGCACTTTGCGACGGACGGCGCCCTGGGACGTGCTAAGTATTACGCCTCGGTTGGAGGCCCTGGCGTGGTCGCCGCCTTCCTCATCGAATCGCTGAGGGGGTAGGTCGGCATGGGAGAGGCCTCGTGTCCTAAAGCTACCATTGTCGTCCCCGTTTACAACTCTGCGCGCTCCATTCAGCGATGCCTCGATTCGCTGTTGGCGCAGTCGGAGCGCTCGATTCAGGTTGTCTGCGTTAACGACGGTTCGACCGATGATTCCTTGAACGTGTTGCGCCGGATTGCGCAGGCCGACGATCGCGTACTGGTGATTGACCAGGAAAACGCGGGCGTCTCGTGTGCTCGAAATACCGGTATCGATGCCGCCGAGGCCGAGACCGTCTTTTTTGTGGACGCCGACGATTACATTGATGCCCAGACGGTCGAGCGCGTGCTGCATGCCATGGAGTCTGCAGATGCCGAGGCCGCCGTTTTTGGCGGCGTCTGTGAACCTGCCGATGCTGCCCCCAAACGCGTCCAGCAACTCATGAGCCCCAAAGCTGGTACCTTCGGCGCCCGTGATCCCCAACTGCTGTTCCATACGAATGCTCAGCCCTATGCCTGCCGTGCGGCTTTTTCGCGCGAGCTGCTCAATCGCGAAGGCATTCGCTTCGCCCCCGGTTTGGCTTTGGGCGAGGACGTCGTTTTCCAATTTGTGGCTTATGCGCGTGCCCGCAAGACCGTCGTCATGCCGGATAAGTTCTACCACTACGTGATGGAGAGCGAATCGGCGACGCACGAGTTCAACAGTGCCGAGGCTCGCGCCAAAAAGCTTGACGCCCACATGAGGATGCTCGAGGAGGTCCTGGAGGACTGGGCGGCCTACGGTCTTTTGGACCTGTGCCCCGGCGAGCTGATCACTTGGTTCCTGGACCTTATTGTGTTTGATTTGGCACGCTTGGACGCTAATGACTACCGCCGTGTAGCCGTTCGCGTCAATATGGATCTCACGACGTTTTTGGGAACGGAGTGGGCGGACATGCCTGCTAAGGGCGCCGTTCGCCGTGTTGCCCACAAGCTCGTTGCGGCGACCGCGGGCGTTTCGATGGCAGACGCAACGCTGTTCTATCTTTCGACTCGCGGTCTCAAAGCCTGCCTGGAGCGCTTTATCTAATTCCAAGCGCTGCCGCCCGCCGCAACTCGGCTGCTAAAATAACCCTGTTATACGCTATTCAACAGGAGGTTCTCTTGCAGAACTCTGATACCCCTAAAGTTTCGCTGCTCGTCCCCATTTGCAATGTCGAACGCTACCTGCGCGAGTGCCTCGATTCCGCCGTGGCGCAGACACTCAAGGACATCGAGATCATCTGTATCAACGACGGCTCCACCGATAGCTCACCAGATATCATCCGCGAGTACATGGAGCGCGACCCCCGTGTAAAGATGATCGACAAAGCCAACAGCGGCTACGGTGACTCGATGAACCGCGGCCTGGAGATGGCATGCGGTGAGTACGTGGGTATCCTTGAGTCCGACGACTTTATGTTTGAGGACTCGCTCCAAAAGCTGGTCGCCAAGGCCGATGCTGAGCATGCCGATGTGGTAAAGGGCGACTTTTACCTGTATTGGTCCACGCCCAGCGAACGCCGTGAGCTGTTTGGGATCATCGACGAGCATATGACGGGCGCCGCTTATCGCCCCGTCGATCGCCCGGGCATTTTCTACCGCAAACCTTCCATTTGGTCGGCTATCTATCGGCGCGAGTTCCTCAACGACAATCAGATTCGGTTCCTTCCCACGCCGGGAGCCTCGTATCAGGACGCAGGCTTTAACTTTAAGGTTTGGGCTTGCGCCGAGCGTGCCGCGTTTATTGCGGACCCCATTTTGTGCTATCGCCAGGATAACGAGAAGAGCTCTGTTAATTCGCCCAACAAGGTATTTTGCGTTTGCGACGAATATGCCGAGATGCAGCGCTTTTTGGATGGACGCCCCGAGCTTAAGGCTCGGCTTCAGGGCATTTTAATGCGCATGAAGGTCGATACGTATCGCTGGAATGATGAGCGCTTGGTCGATGGGCTGCGCGAGCAGTTTTGGGAGAAGGCCTCTCCCGAGCTCAAGTCCGATTGGGATGCCGGTCGCTTTGACCTGTCGCTGTTTGATCCGCGTGGCGAGACCGACTTGCGCCTGATGGTCAAATCGCCCCGCGCCTATATCGATTCGCGCTTTGACTTTAAGAAGCCGGGCAAGATCAATACGTTTAAGCACTACTTTAAGATCGGCGGCCTGCCGCTGGTCTGGCGCGTGCTGACGTATCAGCGCACCTACGGTGATAATCCGCACCCCGATGACGTTCCGGTCGCACAGTAGGAGCACTTGACTATGGCTACCCCCAAGATTTCCGTTGTCGTTCCCATCTATAACGTGGAGGAGTACCTGGCCTGGTGCCTGGACTCCCTGCTTGCGCAGGACATGCCCGATTGGGAAGGCGTGCTGGTCAACGACGGCTCGCCGGATGGTTCGCGCGACATCGCCGCTGCCTATTGCGGAAAGGATACGCGCTTTAAGCTTGTCGATAAACCCAACGGCGGTTTGTCGAGCGCCCGCAATGCGGGTATCGCTGCGTCCTCGGCTCCTATCGTCGCGTTCTTGGATTCCGACGACCGCTTTACGCCCGATGCGTGCCGTGTAATCGTCGATGCCTTTGAGCGTGAGGATTGCGACGTTCTGACCTTTGGCGCAAACCCGTATCCGTTGGAGGCGGGGTATCCGTGGCTTAACTATGTACTGAGCCCGCGCGATGTGTCGTTTGAGGGCTATAGCTCCGACCTGCTGTTTAAGGAAGCGTCTCGCCCCTTTGCATGGCGCACCGCTTGTAAGCGCGCTTTTTTACTGGGCAACGGGATCGTGTTCGATGAAACCGTTAAGTATGGCGAGGATCAGGTCTTCGATTTTGCCGTGTACGGTCGCTCGCGCAAGACCGCGCTAATCTCGAACAAGCTGTACGACTATCGCGTGGCACGCAAAGGCTCGCTCATGGACACCATGCGCTATGACGACGAGACACGTTTGCTGGAGCACGTGAAGATTTACTCAGCGGTGCTGGCCGATTGGCGCCGTGATGGGCTCGATGCCCAGCATGCCGATGACCTGGCATACTTCCTGTGCGATCTGGTGCTGTACGATGCACTCAGGCTGCTGAGCTCGGGTTGCGGCAAGGTGTTTGCTGCCGTCGCCGCGGCGCTTGACGGTTCTGCCGTGGGCAGTGATGCTGCGCTCGCACAATGCGCTCCTTCTGTTGCTGCTATGGTGCGTGCGGCGCTTACCAGCAAGGCCCCCAATGCCCGTGTATGCAAAAAGCTCATGTTCGATTACGACGTCTTGAGGTTTGGACGCCTGGGTGCCTGCAAACGCATGGCAGCGAACGCCCTGGGAAAGCGAGAAGTGTAGATGAGTATCAAGCGTTTGGCACTTTGCCGCAGTCAGGGCCGTCTGTTTGTGCTGCTTCGTTTTTACGGCCAGAATGTCGCCGCGCTTATAGAGCGGGAGGGTTCCCAGGCGTTTGCCCATGCGACGACGAGCGGTTCTTGTGTGCCGTCGCTGGTGCTCCCGGTCGATCATGGCCGCGTGCTTGCGCTTTGTCCCTCCGTTGCCGATTATGAGCGCGAGCTCGTCGTCTTGGTGCTTCCGTTTATGGACGGCTCTACAATTGACGTCTCATTTGCGTCCGGCGGCAAAAGGCTGGGCTCTATTCGCCTTGATAGTCGTATTGCCAAGCTGGAATCCAAGATTAACTACAAAGCAAAGCCTGCGCTGTGCGCGCTTATCCGCGACGCGCAGCGTGGTGAATGCTGCGGTCGCTACGAGATCGATGCCATTCGCTATTTGCCGGCAGACGCCGGCGCGGTGTGGCGTTATGAGGTTACCTGGGCGGGAGACCCCCAGTGCGCGCCTGAGCTCCAGATCTTCGATACGCATATGAACGCCATCGATGTCACCGTGCATGTGTTTGAGTCGCAGGTCGACGTGCCGCAACAGAACGGATGCCGCGTCAATAAAACGTATCTGAGCGTGGAGATGCCTCAGGATATACGAGATTTTGTCGCGATTGTGAGCGATCCCACAGAGCGGATCCAGAACGGGTTTTGCGCTATGGATGGTCGCCTGTACAACGGCATGGTCGACGATAGCTGGAACCGCATGAAGGACGCGCGTGCAGACGACGCAGCTTATCGGCGTTGGTTTGAGCAACATCGCGCAAAGCCGGCCGATTTGGTGTGCCAGCGTGTCGCTTCGGCGGCCTTTGCCTATAGGCCGCTTGTGAGCATTGTGGTGCCGTGCTACAAGACTGATCGGGTCTACCTGCGCGAGCTGCTGGACTCGGTGCTAGCCCAGAGCTATGACAACTGGGAATTGCTCCTTATGGACGCCTCGCCCGAATGGGACGCGGTGGCCGCCCTTGCGGCAGGCGCTCACGACGAGCGCGTTCGTCGCATCGAGCTTCCCGGCAACGGCGGCATTGTGCTCAACACCAACGCTGGTATTGAGCAAGCGACGGGCGACTACATCGCGTTCTTGGACCACGATGACATCCTGGAACCGGACGCGTTATTCCACTATGTTGCCGCGCTGAACAAGGTTGCCGAGGGCGAGCGTCCCCAGGTCCTGTTCTGCGACGAGGACATGTTCCAGAAAACGGGGGAGTGGGGCCAGCCGGTCTTTAAGACGCGGCTCAACGTCGACCTGCTCTATAGCCATAACTGCGTGACGCATTTTCTGATGGTGGAGAAGGCACTTATCGATCGCATTGGCATGTCTCCGGAAGATGTTGCGGGTGCCCAGGACTACGACCTGACGCTCCGCTGCCTTGCGGCGGGCGCACGGTTTGAACATGTTGCGCACGTGCTGTATCACTGGCGCGTGCATCCGGGATCGACCGCCGATGGTTCTGCCGATAGCAAGCCGTATGCCATCGAGGCCGGGCGCCTTGCGCTGCAGCGCCACTTTGATTCGTTGGGCGTTCACGGGACGGTCGAGGAGACCGAGACGCCGTTTGTCTACCGCATGCGCTATGCGCTGCCGGAGCCTGCGCCGCTGGTGAGCATTGTGATTCCCACCAAGGATCACATTGAGACGCTCGACGCCTGTGTAATGTCGATCGCCCAGAGAGTCACGTATGCCAATTACGAGATTGTCTTGGTGGAGAACAACAGCGAAGCCCCGGAGACGTTTGCGTATTACGAAACCCTGCCAGAGCGCGTGGCTGCAGCATCTGAAGGCAAGGGCATCGCGCGCGTTGTGTACTGGCCGGGCGAGTTCAATTACTCTCAGATCATTAATTTTGGCGTGGAGCATGCCAAGGGCGATTACCTTCTGCTGCTGAACAACGACACCGAGGTCATAAGCCCCTACTTTATCGAAGAGATGATGGGCTATATGCAGCGTCCCGATGCGGGCGTGGTGGGCGCCAAGCTCTACTTTGCCGATCATCTGGTGCAGCACGCGGGCATTGTGGTTGGCGTGCGTGGCGCACTTGCCCATGCCAACCAGGACTTCTCGGCAAAGCGCGAGGGCTATCTTGCCCGCGCTGTGCGCCCGGGCAACTTTAGCGCCGTAACGGGTGCCTGCCAGATGGTGCGACGCGACGTATTTGAGCGCGTCGGCGGCTACAACGAGGAATTCGCCGTTGGCTTTAACGACGCAGACTATTGCCTGCGCGTATGGGAGGCGGGCTACCGCACCATCTATACGCCCTATGCCGAGCTGTATCACTACGAGTTCACCTCGCGTGGCAGGGAAGAGGCCAACGAGGAAAAGCTGCGCCGCTGGAAGCGCGAGCAAGCGCTGTTCATGCAGCGCTGGCCTGAGTTTTTCTTGACGGGCGATCCATGGTTGGGGCCGAACCTATCTGCCGAGAGCGAGTACTTCTCGCTATAGTGCGAGGTGATGTGGAAATCCAGCATAGGGCGGCGGCGTGCCATGATGTATTTGCATGAGCGTCCGGCTGTTTATTAGGTATTTACAGTTAGGATAAAATTAGATTTGTTATTTCATCAAATACGCTGGAGAGCGCAATGAATAGTCCTATTCGTCAACAAGATATGTGCGATCAAAAGCCTTGGCTTACTCCTCGGGAACAAGTCTCCCATCTTAAGAGCAAGGGTGTCCGTTTCCGCTATATGAGCGAGGCAGAGGCGGTCGAGTATCTGACGAAGAACAACAATTACTTTCGCTTGCGCTCGTACCGCACCGGATTTCCAAAGGTTTCTGATGGAAAACGCAAGGGTGAATATGTCAACTTAGATTTCAAGATGCTTGTTGACCTTTCGATTATTGATATGTTGCTTCGAAACGAGATGATTTCGCTCACTCTTGATATTGAGCACTTCTGCAAAGTTGACTTGCTGGGCAGGATAGAGCAGCATGCCGAGGACGGTTACGAAATCGTTCAAGACTATTTAAGCGAGCAGGATACATTTGATAGCAAGGGGAATGTGACCAACTGGGTCAAAAAAGAGATTTCACGTTGTGAGTCGAGTGCCTATTCTGCAGGCATTCTTGCAAAATACAGTGGTTTTAATATGCCTGTCTGGGCCTTTCTGGAAGTTATTACCTTTGGCGCCTTTAATTCATTCATTTTGTTTTGCGCCAAACGGTTTGACGATGATGAGCTTCGCGATAGGTTTTATTTGCTTCGCGTGGCAAAAGATCTCCGCAACGCGTGTGCTCACAATAGTTGCATTCTTAATGGTCTTGCTTCGGGTGAGAATGCCCGAAGGGCAAATAACGGTGTTATGAAGGCATTGAGCAAAATAGATGGGATTGGCTCTTATCAGCGTAAGGCAAGGATGAGCAATGAGCGAATACGCCAGATTGTCACAACGCTATATCTGCACAAAGAGGTGTCGTCTAAAGGCGTTATTAAGCACAAAGCACAATCGCTTTCCAAGTTTATTTCTAGGGCAAATCGCAACATCAACTACTATAAAGGTGCGGAGGTCATAACTTCCTCCTTCTCGTTTTTGTCGAAAGTGATCGGCGCATGGTATTTCTGTGACGCTGAAGATATGCCTTCTTGCGATTCCTAGGCATCTGGTGCAAAATATTTCCCACTTCGAAAAGCGGTTCGGCCGTTTTGCAAGGGGGCTTCTCTTTATGGGACGCCCTCTATTTTTTTATGCCGCGCAAATCGGAAGATATTACGTTTTCGGCTACTGCTTTTTTCAATCCCCAACGGTTGTAGATCAATACCTACCGCTCGCACTTGTTGCGGTGACGCATAATTTCTTTCGCAAATTGACAACCGCATAGCGGAACACGGCCC
>NZ_QSJB01000010.1:80812-104182 GCF_003469285.1 Collinsella sp. AM31-2AC | reverse complement strand
GGAAGGTCCTGGGAGTGCTCCACGGCGCGGACGAACTCCGCGGCCTCGTGCAGGCTCTCCATGGTGCCGGTGTCCAGCCACGCGTACCCGCGGCCGAGGGTGACGACGGACAGCGTCCCCTCCTCCAGGTACATCTGGTTGAGCGTGGTGATCTCGAGCTCGCCGCGGGCCGAGGGCTTGACCTCGTGCGCCTTGGCGGCCACGTCGCCCGGGTAGAAGTACAGGCCGGTGACGGCGTAGGAGCTCTTGGGGCGCTCGGGCTTCTCCTCGATGGAGACGGCACGGCCCTCGCCGTCGAACTCCACGACGCCGAAGCGCTCGGGGTCGTCCACGTGGTAGCCGAAGACCGTGGCCCTCCCCGACTCTGCGTTCTGGACGGCGCGCGTCAGGTGGCGCGACAGGCCGTTGCCGTAGAAGATGTTGTCGCCGAGCACGAGGGCGCACGGCTCGCCGGCGATGAACTCCTCGCCGATGGTGAACGCCTGCGCCAGGCCGTCGGGGCTCGGCTGCTCGGCGTAGGAGAGGTTCACGCCGTAGCGCGAGCCGTCCCCGAGCAGGCGCCCGAAGTTGGGCAGGTCGGTCGGGGTGGAGATGACCAGGATGTCCCGGATGCCCGCCAGCATGAGGGTGGACAGCGGGTAGTAGATCATGGGCTTGTCGTAGACCGGCAGCAGCTGCTTGGAGGTCACGAGCGTGAGCGGGTACAGGCGGGTGCCGGAACCGCCGGCGAGGATGATGCCTTTCATTAGCTATAGCCTTTCTTTTCTAGCGGCCATACGGCCAGCACGGTTTCCGAGGAGGCGGGCGCAGCAATCAAAGCCGAAGGCAAATAACTCGCCGAATCTTCCCTCTCGAAGAAGTTCCGAAGACACAGCCTTGACAAGCCGACCGCCCTCACCAATCTCGCTCGCATACATAAGGTCATCTGCGTGCGATTCCAGAAACATGCCGACAGCGCGGTTGCGCGCGAACTGCTGGCTAGGTGTCAAATTGTGGGAGTGATAGACCTCGGCGCTCGGCTCATACGCAACCTTCAAGCCCGATGCTATAAACCTAGCGGCCATGAGCATGTCCTCGTTGGTGTTGACATGATCGAATCCACCGCATTCAAGATATGCGGTCCGTCGATAGGCAGAACAGGTGTCAGATGCGAAGAACGTTTTGATGCCGTATTTAGGAAGGTCAGACTTGCTGCGCACCGAGGGAACGTTGGGATAGTTAAACTTGCGCACGAGTTGCTCGAAACGCCTTGCATCCGCCTTGGGCAATTGCCTACCAGTTACGAGCGCGATTGAATCATCGGCCAAGAAAGGCGCGACGAGTCTCTCCAGGTAGAGATTAGAAGCAGGTACCGCATCCTGCGTGAGAAAGCAAACGAACTCGCCAGCACTACGCCTCAGAGCCATGTCGCGGGTCGAGCCGTGATTGAATTCCTTACGCTCTATGCGGACGAGGTTAACGCAGGGATGCTTAGCAACCTCGTCTACGGTACCGTCATCGGAGGACGAATCAACCACTAAGATATCTGAAGGCTTCAGACTCTGAGCCTCAATGGTGTCCAATAGGCTGTCTATTTCGTCTTCTGCGTTCAATGTGGGAATTACCACGCTCAAGGAAGGGGTCGTCATTTCCCCCTCCTCATTGCTTTGAAGGTCTTAACAAATACGCGAGCATCAAGACCAAGCGACTGATGACGAACGTAGAAGAGTTCACGGGCCTGTCGCTGACCACTCCCCCAAGTCGAGTCATTACGATCCGTCGCGGCCCACCAGCCAGTAATACCAGGCTTACAAGCAAGAACTTCGTCGCGAGCGTCACCGTACTCGTAGGTTTCTTCGAGCGTCACAGGCCTTGGTCCAATAACGGATAAATCCCCTATAAGAACGTTGATGAACTGCGGCAATTCGTCGAGTGAAGTGTGACGTAGAAAACGACCAACGCGCGTAATGCGTGGGTCATCGTCAACCTTTTGTTCGCACTGCCATTGCGCCAACTGCTCGGGAGTCATGTACTTCTCAGGATGCTCGTGAGCGTCAGAGACCATGGTTCGGAGTTTGAAGATATAGATAGGTTTGCCGCCCTTACCGACTCGCTTTTGACGGAAGAACGGCTTTCCGGGAGAGTCAATCTCAATGGCGACGCATGCAGCTACGACGGGAACGGCCAACACCGCACAGACACCAACAGAAAACACAATGTCGAAGGCTCGCTTGAAGGCAAAGTAGCCTGGCCCACCTTTCTTGGGGGCAGCAGCGTTAGGATCGGCAGCAGGCGCCCTATAACTTCCTGTCGCCACGTAACCTTGCGCCGGAGCAGGGTTCTCCACGGGGAGAGGAAATTCCGTAGCAACAGGAGTCTGAGAGTCTGCCCGCCAATCCCCAGCTTGGCCAATCCGTGCCGCATCCACGGGCACATCCTTTACATATTCTGTTTTATCCGACACGTTCTCTTCCAACACTTCGTCCCCGGGTCGGGGATCCTCCCTGTTCTGTGTAGTGACCGTCTGCAGCTAGGCGATCGCCTTTTTAAGATTGCGCATGACGCGCTGCTCAGCCGAAAGCACCGCGAGGCCAACGCGGGTGGTTACGCGTCGGCCGCACAAGTCGAGCTCCAAATAAGCAGTGCTCTTGCGTCTGTTAATGGTTTTGATAAGGCCTTCGTGGCCCAGCAGCGGACCTGCCGTCACTACGACCTTGTCGCCGTCTTTTAGGGCCTCGCTCATGGGCACTACGCGGTCTCCCCTGTGCGTAAAGCCGCCAATAAGCTGGACATATTCTTTTGTCAGCGGCACGAACAGACCGTCCTGGGCAAGCACCCGGGCAAAATCGTCCATGCGCAGCAGATACTGTTGCACGGTACGGGGATCTGTCGTATCGCAGATAAGATAACCGGGAAAGAGCGGCTTGGTCGTATTGACCCATTCGCCGTGTACTTTGATCTCGGTTTGAAATTGGGGATAAAAGAGCTCCTGCATGGCACCAGCCGGCACCATACGCGCAATGCGCTCGCGCATTGCGTCTTCGCGACCGTTAATGACCTGGATTACATACCACACGAGCACCACCCCCTTGCTGTCTTACGTGTGGCTCACGGGGTTTGGGTATGGCTTCGCCAGGGCGCTTGTGCGCGGAGGCGCTCCATATTCAAACTCTGAGCCCAGTCAGACAAGCACGTGGCTCTGCCCCACCGTGAACGGTATGTATAAGCGCAGTTGCTAGAGACGCGGACGTGTATCGCAAAATGACCGCGTCCCCAGCTGACTGCGTGCGAACCAGTCAAGCGGGAACAAAACTGGACCGCACGCAAACAGCTGTAGGACTGCTACGCTTTGACATGCAAACTAATAAATGCATCTTGGAATTAACTCAATGCAGATAAATAACGTCGCATGACTTCTTTATTGGAGCTCGTGGTGTTTCTGGCACCGCCGTTACGGCCGGATGCTGATCGACCCTGCGCTTTGTGACTTGCTGGAGCCGCGAGCACAGTTGAACTCATGTAACGCTAGATATCCTAGCACAAGCTGTTAGTGAAACTGATTTGGGCTGCGTTGGACAACATATCGTTCATTTGACGTGCTAAAGGGGGTTGTTTTGGGATGTTGTTCACGTTGGCGCAGGTTATTGTGGTGCTGGCAATAATTGGGAGCATTCCTGAAGCCCAACTGAAGCAGCGAGCTGCACTGGTAATTGCGTTTGGATAACAAACTATGCACAGACATGGGAAATAAATTGTGCAACTTTTTGTTGATGTGGGTATGGGTTTGTGGCGCGAGGTATTTTGGCATGAAAAAAGGCCTTCGGAACTCCGAAGACCTTTACATTCACGATGGTGGAGACGAGGGGGATCGAACCCCTGACCTCTTGACTGCCAGTCAAGCGCTCTCCCAGCTGAGCTACGCCCCCGTGACGAGGAGATACTATAGGGGAATGTTTAGCTTGATGCAAGGGGGGAATTTTGATTGATTGTCTTACTTACGGGTTTTTCTGGGACGTATTTCTATAGCTATTTTTGGCAGGCATGTAAAATAACTGGTTGGGTTTGTTAGTTTTCTGGTTGAAGAAAGCCTCCTACCGTTTTGTTAAGCCAATGGTTGGATTTAAAGCGAAGCAATTCATTGAACTTGTAAAATCTCTGGCTGAAATCGTCTTTGCCAGAGAGGACCGACCATGGCCGAGAAGTCCGCGTTCGACTACGTGAACGAGATTTTGGGTATCGCCAACTACGTGCACGATGTGTTACGCCCCGCCGACACTACTGGGAACTGCCCGATCCGCATCTCGAACGGCTACGCCGAGTGCGCCAACAGGCTCATCAACGAGACTGACCTGCGGGGCCGGGGCTATTCCTTCGACACACTACGGGCCCGCACGCTCCACCGTAGACAGAACCTCGATCGCATCATCACGAGCAACGGCCTGACGATTGGCCCGCGCGTCGACGTCCCGGGACCGCTCTTCGTGACCGAGCCCGACCGCGACAACGAGATGGTGGATGAGTTAATCGAACTGAGGACAGGTCTGAGAATCGGCACAGAAACGGGCGAGGTGTTATGAACATGACAACAATTGCCGATTGGGAGCCCATGCCCTCTGCGTGTTTAAAATGCAGCGACAACGAATACGGGTTTCCCACTGTCGTCTGCCGTACGCCCAGCAGGCTTGTGGAAGAGTGCGAAAACGCCTTCGACGCTGGGCTGCTGCTCGCCGCTTTGACTCTCGTAGTGACCATCCCAGACGTATGCGCGAACATCGACGGGACAGATTACCGGAAATGATGCAAGGAGTACTTGGGGCTCCCGAACGATGGGAGAAAAATGACCAATGCGCGCAAGGGCGAGAAGCGCCCAGATGAGATAAAAGAGGGGTTTGAGACGATAGAGAAGCGAGGCATCTTTACGGCATCGGATCTCTATCAGCTTCGCTGCGCGGTGATCCATGCGGGGTCGTCGGTCATCGAGGGAAGGGGCGAAGAGTATAGCTCCTACAAAGCCATCGGGGTTTGCGTACAGGGCGATGCGCGGGGGATAATCGCGAGTTATGGCCATAAAGGAATCGGCCATGGAAGCCAACAGGACTGCGAGTTCGATTGCGTCGTCAAGCTTGAAGGGCTCATCTCTCTCATAGCAAAGGGTGTGTGCAAATTCGTCGAGGAAGACCCCGAGCGCGATCGAGAATACTCGACGGGGAAAGGATTTTCCCGCCAAGGCGTGGTGGACTTCAGGCCTTTAATCAAAAAGCAAAGTTGTTAAGCAAATGGTTAGATTTGCATACGATCGGGTTGTTAGATAAGCGGTTGGATTAAACAGAATTCCGTTTGCGGAAACCAACCAATCGTTTAACAACTTTCAACTGCTTATTTTGTATACCCGTTTTTGCGTTGCCAACATTAGCGAATTCAGCCCGTCCCGATAAAGCCCTGATGGGATAGACCTTACTTGTAGAGGTAAGCGATGGCGGTGCCGGCGTGGACTTGGATCGTGGCTGTTGACCTGACGACGTTGCTGATACCCGTATCGGCCAACAGGCCCAAGGGGCTGTGGTCTAACTCCCACTCTAGACCGTGTTCGCTTACCTCAGTTTTGGGAGCAACGGCGATGATGGAGAATGTCTTGCCTTCGGCGCCCTCGATGGTCCACGACTCACCTGCGCGAAGGATGCGGGCGACCACCTTGTCCTCGGCAATCCAAACTGGGCCGTCATCGTAGCCTGCGAGCAGGCCCAGTACGGAAAGCGCCATATCAGGACGGCCGCCGGTGGCGCAGGTCGCAACCACTTCGGCACCCAGCCAGCGACGGCGGACGGAATCGAGCGCCAGCGCCAGATCGGTATAGTCCTTGTACGGATCGTGGCGCTCAACTTCAAAATCGGTGGCGGCATCGACCAGCGCGCGACCTGCATCGCTCACCGTGTCGGCATCCCCCACATATACGTCGCAGCTCAGGCCGGCGCCCAGCAACGCATCGAGTCCGCGGTCCACGGCGACAACGTGGTCGCACTCCCCTGCTAGCCTACGCAACAGATCCGCGCTCGCCACCACGGGCGAGCCGCAGACCACTAATACCTTGCAAGCCACGGGCCTCACCTAGCCCTCAAACGAAAGCACACGGTCAAGATCCAGCTCTTCATAGCTGTCGATAAAGATGTCGCAGTTGGCACGCACCTCGTCGCGCTCCATACGGCCGTGCGGGTCATAAATGCCCACTCGCTTAAAGCCGGCGGTGCCAGAGCTCTTAAGGCCAAAGACGGCGTCCTCAAACACCCATGCGCGGTCAAACTTATGCCCATGGCGCTCCTCCAGACGGCGCAGCGCCAACTCGTATACGTCGGGGAACTGTTTGGAGCGTCCTGCCTCACCCGTCGTGGTAACAAACTCCATGTAGGCATCGAGCCCGGCGCCCGCAAGCGCAGACTTAACCAGCTCGGCTGGCGTAGACGTGGCAACGCACATGGCAATGCCCGCCGCCTTCGCCTGCTCCAAAAATGCCAAGAGCCCCTCGCGCGGTGGCACCTTGGAGTAGCCATCGATCAAAATCTCGCCCAGCTCGCGATAGAGCTCCTCGCCATTCGCGCCAATGCCCCACGTGTCGTGGTAGGCCTGGCACTCGTCCTCCAGTGACAGGTGCTCAAATTGAGCAAAGTCATCCACGGTCACGTCAACTCCGTGGCGGTGCAATAACTCGGGCTGGGCATAGGCCCAAACGGGGGTGCTATTAACCAGTGTGCCGTCGCAATCGAAAATAAAAGCGACATTGTGGGCGGCGATCTGGGACATAAAAGAACCTTTCGATGTCAAAGGGTAAACAACCTGCTAAAAACGTTTTACCAAACGTCAAACCAACAATCAAAAAACCCTTATTGGTAAAACTGTCAAGAGTTTTACCATCGCAATTCTGCCAGTGGTCTAAACATGGCGCTTACCGATTAAACGCCGCCCAAAAACCACTTTCCTTCATAAAAGTAACGTACAGGTGTTATCGTAGTTTCTGCCGAAAGTTCCACCGAGCACGCGAGGTGGAACGAATCATAGAACTATCGCCGTCCCTTCGATTCGTGCAGCCTTGGACCTTTCGCATCTAGTCACCAAGGCAACACGCTGCCGCGTCATGATGGGATCAAACGTGAGCGATACAAAGCTAAAGCCAACGGCTAAAAAGCCCGCAACCCGCAAATCGGCTCCGCACGCACCGGAGCTCTCCAAGGACGATGTCTACCTGTTTGGCATTGGTATGTGGGAGCGCAGCTGGGAAAAGATGGGCGCGCATCCCGACACGCAGAACCGTACGCGCGGCTGGCGCTTTTGCGTTTGGGCGCCCGACGTAAAGAGTGTCCATGTCATTGGCGAATTTAACGACTGGGATGAGGAAGCCAACCCGCTTGTGCCCGTGCATACGAGCGCTATTTGGGAAGGCTTTATTCCTGGCGCCGAGCAGGGCCAGCTCTATAAATACCTCATCGAGACCAACGAGGGCGAAAAGCTCTACAAGGCCGATCCGTACGCCTTTAAGGCCGAGTGCCCTCCGGGTACCGCGAGCGTGCTGTGGACACTCGATGGCTACCAGTGGAACGACGCCGCATGGCTCAAGCGCCGCGCCGACCACAACCACATGTCGCAGCCCCTTAACATCTACGAGGTGCATATTGGCTCGTGGAAGCGCCACGGCGACGCGCCGCAGGGCGAGCCGGACGAGTTTGGCAACTACCCTGGCCCCATGGATCCCTTCCCCGCGCAGCGCGGTGAGTTCTACACCTACGACGATCTGTCGGTGGAGCTCGTGGACTACGTGCGCGACATGGGCTATACGCATATCGAGGTCATGCCGCTTATGGAGCATCCCTTCGATGGCTCCTGGGGCTACCAGACAACCGGTTACTACGCCGCCACGTCGCGCTACGGCAACCCGCAGCAGCTCATGCACTTTATCGATGCGTGCCACGAGGCGGGCATCGGCGTGATCATGGACTGGGTGCCCGGCGGTTTTTGCGCCGACTCCCACGGCCTTGCCACCTTTAACGGCCACATGCTGTTTGAGCACGAGATTCACCCCAACTGGGGCACGCACAAGTTCGATTTCGCCCGCGGCGAGGTCCGCTCCTTCCTGGTCTCTAACGTGCTGTATTGGCTCGAGAACTTCCACGTGGACGGCATTCGCATGGACGGCGTGTCCAGCATGCTGTACCTCAACTTTGGCATCGACGATCCGGTCCAAAAGAAGTTCAACAAGTACGGTACCGAGGAGGACCTGGACGCCAGCGCGTTTATCCGTCAGGTCAACTGCGCCGTGGAGGCACACTACCCCGACGTGATGATGATGGCCGAGGAGTCTACCGCGTGGCCGCTCGTGACCTACCCGCCGCAGGACGGCGGCCTGGGCTTCCACTACAAGTGGGACATGGGCTGGATGAACGACACCCTGCACTACATGCAGACCGATTTTCCGTGGCGACCCGGCAACCATGGCCTGCTCACGTTCTCCATCATGTACGCCTTTACCGAGAACTTCATTTGCCCGCTGAGCCACGACGAGGTCGTGCACGGTAAGTGCTCGCTCATCGGCCGCATGCCGGGCGACTGGTGGCGCCAGTTTGCCGGCCTGCGCACGCTGGCCTTCTACCAGATGACGCACCCCGGTGCCAAGCTCAACTTTATGGGCAACGAGATCGGCCAGTTTATTGAGTGGCGCTACTACGAGTCCATCCAGTGGTTCCTGACCGAGGAGTACGAGACCCACCGTCATCATCAGGCGTTTATCAAGGCACTCAACCACCTGTACACCGCCGAGCCCGCCCTGTACGAGCGCGGCTACACCGACGACGGCTTTACCTGGATCGATGCGGACAACTCCAAGCAGTCCATCGTGAGCTTTGTGCGTCAGGGCGAGGACGTCGACGACGATCTGGTGATCCTGATCAACTTTGACCCGGCGAGCTACGAGAGTTTCCGCGTGGGCGTGCCGCGCGAGGGCGACTGGGAGGTCATCTTTGATTCCGACCGTCCCGAGTTTGGCGGCAGCGGTTATGCCGGCGAAGAGCCCTACACCTGCTCGAGCGAGCCCTATCCCTGGAACGGGCAGATGGACTCCATTGAGATTAAGGTGCCCGGTCTGGCAGGCGTGGTGCTTAAGCGTCGCGGTCCCAGCAGCTATAAGCCGCCCGTGGTCGAGGAGCCCAAGGCTGCGCCCAAAAAGCGCACGTCCTCGGTGAAGCCTAAGCCTGCGGCTGCCAAGAAGGCTCCGGCTAAGGCGAAGGCTACGACGACCAAGGCCAAGGTCAAGGCTGCCGCAAAGCCCGCTGCTAAGGCCGCAGCCAAGAAACCGGCTGCCAAAAAGGCCGCTACCAAGGCCAAGTCTGCTTCTGTTAAGCCGTCTGCCAAGGATGCGTAACAAAACCGTTACAGCTGTAATTACCCGCCCCGACGAGGCGTAGGATACAAGTCATAACCGTTCCGGGAGAAACATCCCCGGGGGAAAGGAACGTATGAATAAGATCTTCGACAACAAGCAGGAGTTTACCGAGCTCTATCGCGATGCCGTCATGAGCATCAGCGGCAAGAGCGTCGAGGCCGCGAGCGACCTGGACCGCTTCAACGCCCTGGCCAAGCTCGTGGCCGAGAAGGCGCGCACCGTTGCCACCAAGAGCGACGCCCGTGTGACTGCCGAGGGCAAGAAGCGCGTGTACTACTTCTCGATCGAGTTTTTGATCGGCCGACTGCTCGACAACTACTTGCTCAACTTTGGCGTGCGCGACATGGTCGCCGAGGCGCTCGACGACATGGGCTTCGATCTGTCCGTCATCGAGAACCAGGAGCCCGATCCGGCTCTGGGCAACGGTGGCCTGGGCCGTCTGGCCGCATGCTTCCTGGATTCGATGGCAGCCGAGGGCATTGCCGGCTACGGCAACGGCATGCGCTACCGCTACGGCCTGTTTAAGCAGGAGATCGTCAACGGCAGCCAGGTCGAGGCCACCGACGAGTGGCTTACCCACGGCTATCCCTGGGAGGTCCGTCGTCAGGATAAGGCTGTGACCATCAAGTTTGGCGGCCGCGTCGAAGGCTTTGAGGAGGATGACCGCACGTTTTACCGCACGGTGGACACGCAGGATATCCTGGCCGTCCCTTATGACATCCCCGTCGTGGGCTATGCCGGCGAGACCGTCAACAAGCTGCGCGTCTGGGCTGCCGAGCCGGTCGAGGAGCACTTCGATCTGGAGGCCTTCAACCGCGGCGACTACGCCCTGGCAGACGCCGAGCGCGCCGAGGCCGAGGCCATCAGTGCCATCCTCTACCCCAATGACGCCGGCGAGCACGGTCGTCTGCTGCGCCTGAAGCAGGAGTACCTGTTTGTTTCGGCCGGCATCTACAGCCTGCTCGACACCTTTGAGAAGGAGCACGGCGCGAACTGGGAGCTGCTGCCGCAGTTTGTGGCCATCCACACCAACGACACGCACCCCGCCATGTGCGGCCCCGAGCTCATGCGTATTCTCATCGACGAGAAAAAGCTCGAGTGGGACGACGCCTGGAACATCGTGACGCAGGTCGTGAGCTACACCAACCACACCATCCTGCCCGAGGCTCTGGAGAAGTGGCCCATCGGTACGTTCTCCAAGCTCCTCCCCCGCGTGTACCAGATCATCGATGAGATCAGCCGTCGTTGGCACGAGTCTTTCGACACCACGCAGGAGGGCTGGCAGGAGCGCCTGCGCCAGACCGCTATCCTGTGGGACGGCGAGATTCGCATGGCTAACCTGTCCGTGATCTGCAGCCACAGCGTCAACGGCGTGGCCAAGATCCACTCCGACATCATCAAGAACATCGTGCTCAAGGACTTCTACGCCCTGACGCCCGAGAAGTTCAACAACAAGACCAACGGCATCTCGCACCGTCGCTTCTTTGCCGAGGCCAACCCCACCTATGCCAAGCTCGTGACCGAGGCCATTGGCGATGGCTGGCTCAAAGACGCCTTTGAGCTGGAGAAACTCAAGGAGTTCCAGAACGACGCCGAGTTCCTCAAGGCCGTGGGTGCCTCCAAGCGCGCCAACAAGGAGCGTCTGGCCGCCTACGTTAAGGCCGAGACCGGTCTGGTTATCGACCCCAACACCGTCTTCGACGTTCAGGTGAAGCGCTTCCATGCCTACAAGCGCCAGCTCATGAACATCATGAAGGTGATGGACATCTACAACCGTCGCATCGCCGATCCCAACTTCCACGTGACGCCGACGACCTTCATCTTTAGCGGCAAGGCTGCCTCGAGCTACACCTTTGCCAAGGAGACCATCCGCCTCATTAACTCCGTGGCTGACGTTATCAACAACGACCCGCGCGTCAACGAGGTCATGAAGGTCTGCTTTATCCCCAACTTCCGCGTGAGCAACGCCCAGCTCATCTACCCCGCCGCCGAGATCTCGGAGCAGATCTCCACGGCCGGCAAGGAGGCCTCGGGCACGTCCAACATGAAGCTCATGATGAACGGCGCCATTACGCTGGGCACCCTCGACGGCGCCAACATCGAGATCGCCGACCTGGCCGGCCGCGAGAACGAGGCCATCTTTGGCCTGACCGCTCCCGAGGTCGAGCAGCTCTGGGCGTCGAATAGCTACTTTGCGTGGGACACCCTCAACAACGATCGCGAGCGTCTGGGCCGCGTGATGGACGAGCTCAAGGACAACACGTTTGCGGGTCTTTCGGGCAACTTCGAGAGCATCTACAACGAGCTCATGAACAACAACGACCCCGACCTGGTCATGGCTGACTTCCGCAGCTACGTTGATGCATGGGAGAAGCTCACGAACAGCTACGGCGACCAGGAGACCTGGAACCGCAAGGCCCTGCTCAACACCGCCTCCTCCGGCTGGTTTTCGAGCGACCGCACCATTCGCGAGTACCGCGACGAGATCTGGCACGCGTAAAGGCGCGCGAGCTCCCTTTGCCGCACGGCATTACTCGACGGGCGTGACAGAGCGCCGCGCCCGTCGCAAATGGGTTTAGGAACATCGATGACAGAAGGAGAAATCGATGAGTAAGAAAGAATGCATCGCGATGCTCCTCGCAGGAGGACAGGGCAGCCGATTGGGGGCACTCACCCAAAAGATCGCCAAGCCGGCGGTTAGCTTTGGTGGCAAGTTCCGCATTATCGACTTTTCGCTGTCCAACTGCTCCAACTCGGGCATCGACACGGTGGGCGTTCTGACGCAGTACCGTCCCTACCTGCTGCATGCCTATGTGGGCTCCGGCGAGGCGTGGGATCTGGACAGCCGCGACGGCGGCGTGTCGATCCTGCCGCCGTACGAGACGCAGACCGGCGGCGCCTGGTATGCGGGCACGGCCGACGCCATTACGCAGAACCTCGACTACATCAAGGCCAACGACCCCAAGTACGTCCTGATTCTTTCGGGCGATCACCTGTATCGCATGGACTACCGCAAGATGCTCAAGACGCACATTGAGAACAACGCCGACCTCACGGTGAGCGTTATGCCCGTGCCGTGGGAGGAAGCCAGCCGCTTTGGCATCCTGACCACCGACCCCGAGGACGGCCGCATCACCAAGTTCACCGAGAAGCCCGAGAAGCCCGATTCGAACCTCGCGTCCATGGGCATCTACATCTTCTCGGCCGACGTGCTGATCGAGGCGCTCGAGGAGGACGCTCTGGACCAGCGCTCGAGCCACGACTTTGGCAAGGACATCATCCCCAAGCTGCTCGGTGAGAACAAGCGCCTGTACAGCTACGAGTTCCACGGCTTCTGGAAGGACGTCGGCACCATCGCCAGCTTCCATGAGACCTCGATGGACCTGCTGGGCAACAACCCCGAGTTCGATCTGTTCGACAAGAACTTCCCCATCATGTCCAACATCACCACGCGTCCGCCGCACTACATTGGCCCGGACGGCCGCTTGGACGACTGCCTGGTCTCCAACGGCTGCAAGATCTACGGCACCGCTCGCCACTCGATCCTTTCGACCGATGTCATCATCGAGGAGCGCGCCGTGGTCGAGGACTCCGTGCTGCTGCCGGGTGCGCACGTTAAGAGCGGCGCGCACATCTGCCGCGCTATTTTGGGCGAGAACTCCACGGTCGAAGAGGGCGTGAAGCTCGGCTCTGTCGATACCACCAAGGATACGGCCGTCGTTGGAAATGACGTCGTTATCGGGAAGGGGGAATGATCCGATGATCAATCGCAAGGCCATCGGTTATATCACCGCTAACTACTCTTCGTCCTACGGCAGTGTCCTGCTCAAGGACCGCCCCATCGCGTCCGTTCCGTTTTTGGGCCGCTACCGCCTGATCGACTTTCCGCTGTCCAACATGATGAATGCCGGCATCAAGACCGTTGGAGTCGTCATGCCGGGTAACTACCGCTCGCTGATCGACCACGTGGGCTCGGGCAAGGACTGGGGCCTGGACCGCAAGAAGGGCGGCCTGTTCATGGTCCCCGGCAACGCGTATGGCACCACCAAGGGCGGCATGCGTTTCTTGCTGCGCGACATCATCTCCAACAAGACGCTGTTCCAGCGCTCGGAGAAGCCCTATGTCGTGATGATGGGCACCAACATCATCTTTAACATGGACCTCAACACCATCATCGAGGCGCACGAGAACTCCGGTGCCCAGATGACCGTGGTGTACTGCAAGGCCACGCGCAACGTCGATGACGAGACCAAGCTCGAGATTAACGAGAACGGCCGCCTGACGGGCGTGAGCGCCGGCGTCGTGTACGGCGACAACGCGTCCATGGACTGCTGCATCGTCAACCGCGAGACGCTGCTCGAGATTATCGACCACTACCAGGCTGCCGACTATCTGGACCTGCTCGAGGCACTCCAGGGCGACTTTGGCAACATCGACGTGTGCAGCTACGAGTACAAGGGCGAGGTCGTGGGCGTGTTTAGCGAAAAGTCGCTGTATCGCCGCAGCATGGACCTGCTCGACCAGACCGTGGCCGACCAGCTCTTCGATCCCGAACGCCCGATCCTGACCAAGGCCCACGACGTGCCGCCTTCGCGCTATGCGACCGGCAGCCACGCCTGCAACTCGATCATCTCGGCCGGCTGCATCATCAAGGGCACCGTGCGCAATTCGATCCTGTCGCGCGGCGTTGTGGTTGAGGAAGGCGCATCGGTGACCAACTCGATCATCAACCAGAGCTGCATCATCAAGAGCGGCGCACGCGTCGAGAACGCCATCCTGGACAAGAACAACGTGGTTCCCAACAACACCGAGCTTCGCGGCACGCCCGAGAACATCCTGGTGCTGGGCAAGGCTCCGTTAACTTCCGACACCACCATCGTACGTTAACGTTGGCACCGCAACATCGCTCGTAACATGTAGAATAGCCGCCCGGTTAGCGCCAGGCGGCTATTCTCGAATTGCAACATGGGAGACAATATGGCAGATTCCAGCAAAAAGATGCAGATCGTGTTTGCCTCGGCCGAGTGCGCACCGTTTGTTAAGACCGGTGGCCTGGGCGACGTGGCAGGCTCGCTGCCTGCGGCGCTTGTGCGCGCCGGCGCCGAAGTTATCGTGATGGTGCCCAAGTACGCCACCATAAAGGACGAGTACAAGGCGCAGATGGAGCACTTCTCCGATTTTTACGTCAGCCTGGGCTGGCGCAACGAGTACTGCGGACTCGAGAAGCTCGAGCACGACGGCGTCACCTATATGTTCATCGACAACGAGCGCTACTTTGCGCGCGACTATCCGTACGGCTTCTTTGACGACGGCGAGCGCTTTGCGTTCTTCTCCAAGGCCATCACCGAGAGCCTGCAGCACCTGCCGGCCGGCTTTGAGTGCGACATCCTGCACTGCAATGACTGGCAGACGGCACTGGCGCCCGTGTTCTTGCGCGAGTTCTACCAGGGCCTGCCGCTGTACGACCGCGTCAAGACCGTGTTCTCGATCCACAATGTGGCGTTCCAGGGCCAGTTTAGCGACACTGTGATGGAGGACATCCTGGGCGTGGCGCATATTCCGGCGGCCGCCTCGCAGCTGCGTTGCGACGCCTGCAGCATCAACTACATGCTGGGCGCGCTGCGCTATGCCGATGCCATCACCACGGTGAGCCCCACCTATGCCAACGAGATCCAGACGCCCGAGTTTGGCGAGGGCCTGGACGGCGTGCTGCGCGAGCGCTCCTATGCGCTGCAGGGCATTTTGAACGGCATTGACGTGGCGGGCTTTGACCCGGCGACCGACAAGCGCATTGCCGCCAACTACACCGTCGAGGACCGTTCCGGCAAGGCCGTGTGCAAGGCCAAGCTGCAGGAGGAACTGGGGCTCGAGGTTCGCGACGACCGCCCGCTCATGGTGATGGTCACGCGCCTGACGCGCCAGAAGGGCTTGGATCTGGTCATGTACGCGCTCGACCGCATTTTGGCCGGAGGCGTGCAGGTGGCGGTGCTGGGCACCGGCGACCGCGACTACGAGGACGGCCTGCGCTACTTCCAGGACAAGTACCCCGGCACCATGGCCGCACGCATCGAGTTCGATCCGGCGCTGTCGCAGCGCATGTATGCTGCCGCCGACATGTTCCTGATGCCTTCGAAGTTTGAGCCCTGCGGCCTGTCGCAGATCATTGCCATGCGCTACGGCACCCTGCCTATCGTGCGCGAGACCGGTGGTCTGAAGGACACTGTGATTCCGTATAACGAGTTTACCGGCGAGGGCACGGGCTTCTCGTTTAGCAACTTTAACGGCGACGAGATGGGCGACGCCGTGTTCCGCGCGGCACGCCTGTTCTGGGACAACCGCGATGCCTGGAACCAGCTGGTAACGCAGGCCATGAGCCAGGACTTTAGCTGGACGCGCTCGGCCGACAAGTATCTGGACCTGTACTTCTTTATGCATCCGGAGATTGAGAGGCCGGCGGCTGTTGTCGACGAGCCTGAGGCTGTTGCTGAGCCGGTGGCCGCTGAGGAGCCCAAGGCCGAAGAGAAGCCGGTTGAAGCTGAGCCCGTTAAGGCCAATCCTGAGGTGAAGGTCGAGGCTACTCCCGAGCCCGAGCCTGAGGTGAGGCCCGCTGCGAAGCCTGCGGCCAAGAAGACCACGACTCGTAAGACGACGGCCAAGAAGGCCACAGCGGCCAAGGCGACGGCAACCAAGACCACCGCTGTCAAGACAACGACCTCGCGCAAGCGCACCACCGCAGCTGCCAAGAAGACCGCCGAAGCCGAGGCTGCTCCCGAGATAAAGGCCGACGCCGTCGAGGCTAAGGCTGCGGCAAAGGCACCGGCCAAGGCCGCTACCAAGAAGACGACCGCGACCGCCAAGAGTGCAACAGCTGCCAAGAAGACCACGGCAACGAAGTCGACGGCCGCCAAGGCTACTGCGACCAAGGCCGCTCCGAAGGCCGCCGCAAATGCTACTGCGACCAAGGCCGAGGCAGCTGTCGAGGCCAAGCCGACCGCCAAGACCACCACGCGCAAGCGCACTGCAACGAAGGCCAAAAAGACCACGACCAAGGCTGCTGCTCCTAAGGCGGAAGCTAAGGCCGAGGCCAAACCCGCAGTAAAGGCCATGCCCGCGCCGAAGGCCGCCGAGGTCAAGCCCGCTGCCGCCAAAGAGGAGCCCAAGGCCGAGGTAAAGGCCAAGCCCGAGCCCACAATGGAGACCCCGGTCTCCCCCGCCGCTCCCACTGAGGAAAAGGCTCCTACCAAGAAAACCTCCGTCCGCAAGGCAACGGCCGCCCGCAAGCGCCGCTAGCCCACAGACGATCTAAAACCTAATCAAAACCCTAAACAAGGGGCGCTCCAACCGGGCGCCCCTTCTCTATAGATAGTTGGTAAAACGATTTTCTAGGACAACCGTTCGCCGATAATGAGCGGCTGTAGTTTATACAACTAAAGTGCAACGATATACTTAAGTACTGTGCGTTTAGCCCATGGCCCGTTGGCCATGACTGTATAGAACTGGACCGTACTATGAGATTGATTCACAACAGCCGCCTGCCGCAGTTTCGCACTCCGTTTGGCGCTGTGACCACTGGAACTTCCGTTGCACTCTCGGTGATTTTGGAGGATGCCGATCCCAACCAGGCAACGCTTACGCTGCGTACCTGGGTCGATGAGATCGGTGAGTCTCGGTATCCCATGACGCACGAGGGCGACGGCATATTTACCGTAGAGCTTGAGTGCACCGAGCCCTGTCTTATCTGGTACAGCTTTATATGCAATATCGAGGGCCAGCCCGAGGTTCGCCTGGGCGCGCCGCAAGGCCGCACCGGCGGCGAGGGCGTAACCTACGACTACGCCGAGGTGCCGTCCTTCCAGATTACCGTCTATAAGCACCGCGAGAACCGCCCCGCCTGGTACGAGCGCGGCATGGTGTACCAGATCTTCCCCGACCGCTATGCCCGCGACGAAAACTGGCGCGTGCGCACGCTGGCCGAGGTCGAAAAACCACGCAACGGAATCCAGCGCCGCATGGTCGAGGACTGGAACGAGCCGCCCGTGTACGAGCGCGCCGAAGACGGCTCCATCAAAACCTGGGACTTCTACGGCGGGTCGCTCAAGGGCATCCAGGAAGACCTGCCTCGCATCGCGGAGCTGGGCTTTACAGCCATCTACCTCAACCCCATTTTTGAAGCCGCGAGCAACCACCGCTACGACACGGCCGACTACACCAAGATCGACCCGATCCTGGGCACCGAGCAGGACTTTACCGAGCTGTGCCAGGCGGCCGAGAAGCTGGGCATCTCCATCATTCTCGACGGCGTCTTCAACCACACGGGCGATGACTCGATCTATTTCAACCGCTACGGCAACTACCCCGGCGTGGGCGCGTGGCAGAGCGAGGATTCGCCATGGCGCGATGCGTTTTATTTCCATGAGGACGGCTCATACGACTGCTGGTGGGGCGTGGGCAATATGCCCGCCATCAATGAGAGCTCTGAGCTGGTACGCGAGCGGCTCCTGGGCAAGGACGGCGTGATCCGTAAATGGCTACGTGCCGGCGCTCATGGCTGGCGCCTAGACGTGGCCGACGAGCTTTCGGACGACTTCCTGACCGAGATCAAGAAGGCAGTACTTGCCGAAAAGCCCGACGCTCTGTTGCTCGGCGAAGTCTGGGAAGACGCCTCCAACAAGATCAGCTACGGCCATCTGCGTCGCTACCTACAGGGCTCCGAGTTGGACTCTGCTATGGATTACCCCTTCCGCGACATGGTCATCGGCTTTTTGATGGGCTACAAGAACGCCTACGAGGCCGCTGAGGATATCGAGACCCTGCGCGAGAACTACCCGAGCGAGGCATTGTCCTGCGCGCTCAACCTGCTGTCGAGCCACGATCGCCCGCGTATCATCTCGTTGCTCGGCGGCGGCCCCGACGAGTCGCAGCTGCCCGAGTGTGAACGCAGCAAATGGCGCCTGGACGAGAACTCGATGGGCCTGGCCAAGAGCCGTTTTTGGCTCGCCACGCTCATGCAGATGACCTTCCCCGGCGTGCCTTCGATCTACTACGGCGACGAATACGGCCTGGAGGGCCTAACCGATCCGGGCAACCGCCGCACCCTGCCGACCAAGGACCAACTGCACGACTTCGACACGCTGGCTATTGTCAAAAACGCCTCCGCCGTACGCCGCGCACTGCCGTTTATGATCGACGGCGAGATCAAGGCCTTCGCGCTCAACGACGAGGTGCTGGCATACAACCGCACGGGCAAGGATGGCGAGTCCGCGACGGTTATCATTAATCGTAGTCTGCGCAATTCGCACCGCGTGACGATTCCGGCGCTCGACGAATGCGCGAGTGACGTGATCAGCGGTCACGAGTGCGAGATCCACAACGGCACGGTCACGCTCGATTTGTATCCGCTGGGCTCGTCGATCATCTATCACCATGCCGAGCAGCGCTTGCAGGAGCCGCTCGATCACGGCGCGGGCGTTGTGTGCCATATCACCTCGGTACCGACCGATGACGGCAAGCCCGGCACGATCGGCGCACCCACGCGTCGCTTTATCGATCATCTGTCCGCTATGGGCATGCGCTACTGGCAGGTCCTGCCTGTCAACCCAACGGACTTCTTCCGCTCCCCTTACGCCGGGCCTTCGGCCTTTGCGGGCAATATCGACCTGCTGCCCGAAAGCCACGAGGAGCTGGCGGCCGACTTTGAGACCTGGAAGGCCCGCGGAGGCGAGGATGCCGATCCGCTGTACACCGCGTTTAAACATCGCAATGCCGATTGGCTCGAGAAATACTGCGTCTACATGGCCGTTAAAAAATACTTTGAGGGCGAATCGCGCCACGATTGGCCGGCAGATGTTGCGCGCTACAACGAGCATCTGATTGACGACAAGCGCTTCCACGACGAGGCAGAGCTGCAGGCGTACATGCAGTACCGCTTTGACCTAGCCTGGTGCGAGCTCATGAACTACGCGCACAAGAAGGGCATCGAGGTCATCGGCGATATCCCGATGTATGTCTCGGACGATTCGGCCGATGCATGGAGCGAGCCCGAGAACTTCTGGCTGTCCGATACCGGTAAGGCGATTGAGATTTCTGGCGCGCCGCCCGACAACTATGCGCCCGAGGGCCAGGTGTGGGGCAACCCGACGTTCCGCTGGGACCACATGAAGCAGAACGGCTATAGCTGGTGGATGGATCGCCTACGTCGTGCGTTTTCGCTCTACGACCGCGTGCGCCTGGATCACTTCCTGGGCTTCCACAGCTACTTTAGCATTCCCGCGGGTAAGGCCTGCGCCGACGGGCGTTGGCTGGCAGGCCCGGGCAAGGACCTGTTCCAGACCGCCTATGACGAGCTGGGGCCGCTCAACTTTATCGCCGAGGACCTGGGCTACCTGACGCCCGGCGTTCGCGCCATGGCTTCGACTTGCGGCTTCCCCGGTATGGACGTACTGGAGTTTAGCGATTACGACGTTCGGTGCGGCGTGCACCCTACGCCAGGAAAGATCCTGTATACCTCGACGCACGACACGTCGACGCTCGCGGGTTGGTGTACGCGTTCCTTTGCGGGCGGCGACGAGCCGAGCGGTGTTGAGGTGGCGGCCAAGCTGATGAGCGATGCGCTGGCAAGCGACGCTCCCCTGGTGATGATGCCGCTGCAGGATGTCCTGGGGCTGGGCGACGACGCGCGCATGAACGTACCGGGCGTGGCCACGGGCAACTGGACCTGGCAGGCTGACGAGGCCGACGTTGCGGCCGCCGAGGGCAAAACCGCACAGCTCCTGCGCAACACGCATAGATTCTGGGGCGAAGCGTGATAAAACGCCCGATATAGGGTACAGTTACAGACGTTTGAATTTTTGCGGGCAGAGTAATCTGCCCGCTTTGTGCTGAAAAGGAAGTATTATGGCGCGCTACGATTACAAGTGCTCGAGCTGCGGCAACGTGTTTGAGGTTGAGCATCCTATGTCCGAGACTCCCGAGGTCGTGTGCCCCAGCTGCGGCGCTCCGGCCGCCAAGACGTTCTCGGCCAGCGGTATTAAATTTGAGGGCAGCGGCTTCTACAACACCGACCAGCGAAGCGGCGGCTCCAGCACCAGCGCCACCAGCGGCTGCTGCGCCAACTGCCCACACAACCACTAACAGGCAAGTAGCCCCGCTCCCAAATTGACTACTCTGGAGTTGCGCCACGAAAGCGGCCCATTTACTACGTTTGACCCGTATTGGTCGAGCATAGCAGCGTATTTGCAAAAACGGCAAGCCGTCTACCTGCGGTTTTGATTTCACAAAATTCGGCATGGATGAGGACAGCCGGTTTAACGTAGTAAATAACCGCATTTCATGGCGAACGGATCGAAGAGGCACAAAGTAGCTAAAATAGTCCCGTCCCAAATTAGCTGATTTGGGACGGGACTTCGATTTACTGGCGGACCAGCCTGGCGCAGAAGTGGCCGTCGTAGGAGTCGGCGTTTACCGGCACGCTTTGGAAGAGGCCTCGATCGTTCTGGCGTACGGATACGAGCTTCTTGGCCTGATCGAACTCGGGGAGTTGCAGAATCTGCGCCTCGGAGAGCGGCTCCAGGCTAAAACCGGTGCCCTCGGGAGAGTTCAGGAACGCTTCCACGACCTGTGTGTTCTCCTCGTCGAAGACCGAGCATGTCGCATAGATAAGCTCGCCACCAGCAGCCACGCGCGCAGCGGCTTCCTTGAGCATCGTCAGCTGCAGCTTGGGCAGCTCAACCGTCACATCCTTTTCGGTCAGGCGCCACGGGATCTCGGGATGACGACGCATGGTTCCGGTGCCAGAGCACGGCGCATCGATAAAGACCGTGTCGAACTTAACCGGCTCGCCAAGCATGGCATCAAACGATGTGAGCACCTCATTAAGCTCGCAGGCATCACCCGAAACCGTGCGAACGCCCTGAATACCGGCCTTATGCAGACGAGCGAGATTCAGATCGCACTTGCGATCATGCAGATCGAGCGCCGTATGCTGACGCTCATAGCCCGCACGCTTGGCCTGGCACATCATCACATAGGTCTTGGTGCCACGGCCGGCACCAATCTCAAGGCAGCTACCAGGGCGCGTGGCAGCCGTGGCGATAAGCTGGGCGTTAAGGTCCGAGGCCACGGCTGCAGCACGCTCAAATACGCCCGACGTAACCGTAACCTGAGCATCGACCGGAGCATGACAGCCAGGGAACACAGGCGCCACAAGCTGCGATAGGTACGGATCAGGTTTGGTTGCAAAGGCGTTCTCGTGCAAAGCGAGCGGCGCGGGCGCCAGATTGCCGGCGAAGCCGAGCGCACCCTCTGGAGTGTCAAACGACGCCATAATGCGAGCGCATAGCCAGCGCGGAAGACCCATCAGGCGCGACAGACGAACCAAGCGTCGCTCGGACTCATCCACGTCGGATGCCGTGGCAAAGTCCTCAACGTTGTCCGCAACCTTGTGCAGCACCGCGTTTGCCAGGCCCGCAGCAGACTTAGCACCACTGCGCACCAGCTCAACACCCTGGCTCACGGCAACGCGGCCCGGCGTATGCAGGTAGAGCATCTCGAAGGCCGAGATACGAAGCGCCATGCGAACGCGCGGCGCAACCTTTTTGGGTTTATCGAGAAACTGGTCGAGCAGCTCGTCCAAAATACCCTGCGTGGCGGCCACGCCCAGCGCCAAGCGGGCGGCAAAAGCGGAATCGCGCTGGTCAATAGCCTTGGCCGATGCGCGAGAGGACAGCACGTCGCGCGCATACATGCCGCGGCGATCGGCCTCCATCAGTACATCGAGCGCAAGCTTGCGCGCGGGAGACAGCTTGCTCATGACAATACACCCCACGAAAGATCGGCACCCTGCAAGCCAGCAGCCCAAGCAGAAGCAGTCATAGCACGCTTGCCATCAGGCTTAACCTCGAGCAACTCGACCGAGCCATCGAAAAGGCCCAGGTAAACATGCTTGGCCTGAACGGCGACGAGCCCCTCACCAAGCGACACATCAGCCGGCGCAGCATCGAGCACGCGCACGGTCTTGCCGGCAATCACGCAACGAGCAGGCGCGGTATCGGAAGAGGCCAGCACATGACGCGCGCAATCGAGCGCCGCCATGTGCGGATCCAAGCGCATCTCCTGCTTAGAAATCTTGGCAGCATGGGTGACGAGCGCCTCATCCTGTTCGATCCACACGGCGGTGCCATCGGCAAGAGAAGGAAGCGTATCGGCAAGCAGTTTGCCGCCGAGCTCAGCGAGCTCCATAGTCAGCGCCTCGGCATGCTTACCGGCAACCGACGTGGAAGTCTGAGCACAATAAGCACCAGTATCCACGCCATGCCCAATGCGCATAATAGAAACGCCAGCAATCTCATCACCAGCAAGAATGGCACGCTGAATAGGAGCAGCCCCACGCCAACGAGGCAGCAAGGACGCATGAACATTCACAATACCAAGCGGCGCTATATGCAGCACCTCATCAGGCAAAATACAGCCATAAGCAGCCACACAGAAAATGTCAGCCTGGGCAGCCTGGAGCACCTCAACAACCTCAGGCGTCATACGATTAGCCTCAACAACAGGCAGACCAAGCTCGAGCGCCTTAGCCTTAACAGGAGACGGCTCCAGCTTCTTACCACGCCCACGAACAGCATCAGGACGAGTAACAACAAGCGCAATCTCGTTTCCAGCCTCGACAAGCGAAGCCAGCGAGGGCACAGCAAAATCAGGCGTACCCATAAACACAATACGCATAAAGAACGTCTCCTCTCAACCAAAGCCGAGACGGCTACAAAGAACAGCGGAAAGCCAAGTCACCAGCCCATCCGCAATAACATTTCAACAAGAACAAATATACCCAAAACCAAAGAAAGAGCCGCAATAAAAGCAGCTCTTTCAGCAAAGCACCTATCAGCGAAGACGCCCATCCCTGGCCCGACGGCACCCGGGCGAGACAGGCAGCGTCAACGTAGTCCCCGGGGCGCCCGCCTATATCG